>NZ_SMLD01000090.1:0-38615 GCF_004352805.1 Nonomuraea mesophila | reverse complement strand
CCACGTGGACATTTTGAAGTCAGCATGAGTTGGGAAGATAAAAAACTCTTACAGTTGACCATCTTATCAAGGAGTGGATTAGTTTTTTTAGATGTGTATAAGAGACAGCGGGTACGGGGCAGGGTGGACCCGGCGGGGGTGAGGAGGTCGAGCCGCGCGACGGGCGTGTCCGGGGCGGTGACGAGCCGGTCGAGCATCAGGGTGACCAGGTCGAGCAGGTTCGTGGCGCGTTCCTCCCCGACCAGTTCCACGTCGTACTTGATCTCCAGGGTGAGCCGCTCGCCGGGGAAGGCCACCAAAGAGAGCGGGTAGTGCGGCGAGTCCGTGCCGGTGAAGCCGCGCAGGGCCGGCCCGGACCGCCCTCCCGCGCGTGCGGCGGGGAAGTTCTCCACCACGACCATGGTGTCGAAGAGGTCGCGGACCCCGGTGAGCCGGGCCAGTTCGGCGAGGCCGACGTGCTGGGCGTCGAGCAGGTCGCCCTGCTGCCGGTGCAGGCGGTCGACGATCCGGCCCAGGGTCTCCTCGGGCCGCCAGGACATCGGCACGGGGATGGTGTTGATCAGCAGGCCGACGATGGTCTCGACGCCGGGCAGCCGCCCGTCGCGCCCGGACACCGTGGAGCCGAAGATCACCTCGTCCCGCCCGAGCAGCCGGCCGAGCAGCAGGCCCCACGCCGCGTGCACGTAGGCGCTCAGCGTCACGCCGCGCTCGCGGGCCGCGGCGGCGAGCGCCCCGGCGGGCAGCTCGCGGTGGACTCCGGCGTGCCTGGACACCGTGTACGCGCCGGGGAAGAGGCGTGTCGCCTCGTCGACCCCGGCCAGCGCGTCCGCCCACACGGCGCGGGCGGCGGCCCTGTCCTGCCCCGCCACGGCCTCCACGTGGTCGCGGAACGTCACCGCGGGCGCGGGCAGCGCGGCGCCCCGCCCGTACGCCTCCACGACGTCGCCGAAGACCAGCGGGTACGACCAGCCGTCGGCGAGGATGTGGTGCATGGTCTCGACGAGCCGGTGGTCGGTGTCGCTGAGCGAGACCAGCGCGTAGCGCAGCAGCGGCGGGACCGCCAGGTCGAACGGCGCGGCCAGCTCGGCGGCGGTCAGCTCGGCCAGCCGTTCGCGGGCCTCGGCCGGCCCGAGCCCGCTCAGGTCGGCCGTGCGCCACGGCACCTCGACCGTCCCCGCGATCACCTGGACCACCCGGCCGTCGGCCACCTCCTGGAAGCTCGCCCGCAGGGCGTCGTGGCGGTGCACCGTCGCGGTCACCGCCCGCCGCAGCGCCTCGGGATCGACGGGGCCGGACAGCTCGGCCACCTGCTGCACCACGTACGTGTCGGTGTGACCGGCGCCGAAGGACGCGTGGAAGTACATGCCTTCCTGCAGCGGCAGCAGCGGCAGGATGTCGCGGGCGCCGGCGAACCGGTCGACGTCCTCCTGCGTGATCGCGACCAGGGGGAAGTCCGACGGGGTGTGCCCGGCGAGGCCGGCGCAGCGGGTGAGGGCCGTCAGCGCGGCCAGCCACAGCTCGGCCAGCTCGGCGACCTCCCCCTCCGCCAGGACGCCGGACGGCCAGGACAGCGTCGCCGAGAACACGGGGCCCTCCGGCCCGTCCTGGGCCAGGGCGTTGATCTCCAGCCCCATCGCGGGGTTGCCGGGGTGTACGCCCTCGCGCAGGGTTTCGCCGCCCGCGGGGAAACGGCCCAGGTAGTTGAAGAGGATCTGCGGTGGTCGCGGGAGATCGAGCCGGTCGAGGTGGCGCAGGACGCCGTGGCCGAGCCCGTTGCGCGGCACCGCGCGCAGCTGCTCCTTGACGGTCTTGGCGGCTCGGGCCAGCGCGGGGCCGGCCGTGGTGACCTCGTCCCAGCTCAGCGGCCCGGGATCGAGGCGTACGGGGTGGATGGCGGTGAACCAGCCCACCGTACGCGACAGGTCGGCGCCCCCGGCGAGATCCCCGTCGCGGCCGTGGCCTTCGACGCTGAGGAGCACGGCGGACCCGTCGCCGCGCCCGTGAACGCCCCGCCACCGGGCGAGCGCCACGGCGAACCCCGTCAGCAGCACGTCGTTGACGCCGCCGTGCATCGCGGCGGGTACGGCGCCCAGCAGGGCCGCGCTCGTCCCCACGGGCAGGGACACGGTCAGCGACCGTACGGTGGCGGCCGTGTCGGTGCCGGGGTCCAGCGGGCGGGTGCCCAGCGGCGGATCGTCGGTGGCCAGGACGTCGCGCCAGTGGCCGGTCTCGTCGCGGAAGGAGGGGCGGGCGTCCTGGACCGCCGACGCCCAGGCGCGGAAGGAGACCGGGACCGGGTCGAGCACGGGTTCGCGACCGGCCGCCAGGTCCGCCCAGGCGGCGGCCAGGTCGCCGGCGATCACCCGCCAGGAGACGCCGTCGATGACCAGGTGGTGAATGACCAGGAGGAGGTCGCCGTGCCCGGGACCTCCGTCGAACCAGACGGCCTGCAGCATGATCCCGCGCTCGGGGTCGAGCCGCCCGGCCGCCTCCTCCTCGGCCGGGCGACGCTTCGCCTCACTCGCAGGAGGCCCGTCCTGGCGGGTGCACAGCGGGGCCGCGTCGAACCCCTCCGGCGGCGGCACCGACAACGCCCAGGTGTCCCCGTCGCGGTCGAGGCGGGCCCGCAGCAGGTCGTGGCGTTCGCAGAGCGCCCGCACCGCGCGTTCCACCTGCCGCAGGCCGGCACCGGCCGGCACGGGCAGCACCATCGACTGGTAGAAGCGTTCCAGGGGCGTACGGGCCAGCATCGTCTCGGCGAGCATCGGCGTGAGCGGGACGACCCCGGTCGCGGGCACGCCCGGATCGGGTGTCTCCCCCGGCGCCCGCTGCGGGAGGGCGGCGGCCAGCGCGCGCACGGTGCGCCGGCGGAAGACGTCGCGCGGGGTGAGGTTCATGCCCGCCCTGCGCGCCCGGCCCGTCACGGCGATCGAGGAGATGCTGTCGCCGCCGATGGCGAAGAAGTCGTCGTCGACGCCGACCTCGGGCAGGCCGAGCACCTCGGCGTAGATGGCGGCCAGGGTCTGTTCCCGCTCCCCGCTCGGCTCGCTCCGCCCTCCGCCGCCGGGCGCGACGGGCTGGGGCAGCGCCGCCACGTCGAGCTTGCCGTTGACGGTGAGCGGCAGCTCGTCCACCACCCCGTACAGGGTGGGGACCATGTAGCCGGGCAGCCGTTCGGCCAGCGCCGCGCGCAGCTCGGCGGCGAGCTCGGCGCGGGCGGCGCCGGGCGCCGGGATGACGTACGCGACCAGCTTCTTCAGCCCCGGCACCGCGGGATCGGGCCGGGCGATCACGGCCGACTGCCGCACCCGCGGGTGGGCCGACAGCGCCGCCTCGACCTCGCCGAGCTCGACCCGGTATCCGCGGATCTTCACCTGGTCGTCGGCGCGGCCGAGGAAGTCGAGGTTGCCGTCCTCGCGCCGGCGTACGAGGTCGCCGGTGCGGTACACGCGACCGCCGGGCACGAAGGGGTCGGCGACGAAGCGGGCGGCCGTCTGCCCGGGCGCGTGCAGGTAGCCGTGGGCCAGGCCGGCGCCCGTCACGTACAGTTCGCCGGCCACGCCCGCGGGCACGGGCCTCAGCCACTCGTCCAGCACGTACGCGCGGGTGTTCCTGATGGGGCGGCCCACCGTCGGGGTGGCGCTGTCGCGGGTGCCCGCGCCGAGCGTGTTGATCGTGTACTCGGTGGGCCCGTACAGGTTGTACCCCTCGGGGCCGTCCGGCCGGCGCAGCCGGTCCCAGACGCTCTCGCTGACGGCCTCGCCGCCGAGCAGCACCAGGCAGGGCGCGTGCTCGCCGCCGAGCAGGCCCTCCTCGAACAGCAGGTGGGCGTAGGTGGGGGTGACGTTGACGACGTCGATCCGGTGGTCCTGGCAGTACGCGACGAGCGCGGTGGCGTCCCTGCGCAGCTCCTCGTCGCAGACGTGCACCTCGTGGCCCTCGACCAGCCACAGCAGTTCCTCCCACGACATGTCGAACGAGAACGACACCGTGTGCGCGATGCGCAGCCGCCGCCCCCCGGTACGGCGCGCGGTGGGGCCGAAGATCTCGGCCCGGTGGTTGAGCTGCATGTTGGTCAGCCCGCGGTAGGGCGTCACCACGCCCTTGGGCCGGCCGGTGGATCCGGAGGTGTAGATGACGTAGGCGGGCAGGTCGCCCGGCACGTCCACGGTGACAGGCCCGGTCGCGAAGGTGTCCCATTCGGGCGGCACGCAGCGCCCGCCGAGGCGCCGCTGGTGCCCGGCCAGCGCGGACCCGGGGTCGGCGCAGAGGAGCAGGACGGGCCGGGCGTCGTCGAGCATGGCGGCCAGCCGTTCGACCGGATGGTCGAGGTCCAGCGGCAGGTACGCGGCCCCGGCCCGCAGGACGCCGAACAGCGACACGACCATCTCGACGCCGCGGGGCAGCCCGAGCGCGACGATCGCGCCGGGGCCCGCACCTCGCGAGCGCAACATCCGGGCGCACTGGTCGATGCGGCCGTTCAGTTCGGCGTACGTCAGCCGCCGCTCGCCGAAGACGAGGGCGACCTCGTCAGGGCACGCGCGGGCCCGCTCGGCCAGCAGGTCGGCGATCGTCTCCGTGCCGATCGGGTGTTCGGCCCGCGTCCACTGCCGTGCCAGCTCGCCGCGTTCGTCGTCGAGCATCAGGTCCAGCGCGCCGGCCGGGACCGCGAGGCCGTCGGCCAGCGTCGTCAGCAGCCGGGTGAAGCGGCGTACCATCCGGCGGGCGTCCTGCTCGGGCACGTCGGGCCGGTACTCCAGCTTGACCCGCAGGTTGGCGCCGGGGGTGAGCACCCAGGTGTAGGGGTAGTGGGTGCTGTCGGCGTAGTCGACGCCGACGATGCCGTGCTCGCGTTCCAGGTCGGCGAACGTGGTGTCGGACAGGAAGTTCTGCAGCACGTACAGCGTGTCGAACAACTGCTCCTGGCCGCACGCCCGGTGGATGTCGCCGAGGCCGAGGTATTCGTGCGGCGCCAGGTCGACGCGGTCGTCCTGGGCGCGGCGGGCCAGGTCGAGCACGGTGGTGCCGGGCGTGGGCGTCACCCTGGCGGGGACGGTGTTGAGGAACAGGCCGATCACGTTCTCGATGCCGGGCAGCTCGGCCGGGCGTCCGGCCACGGTCGTGCCGAACACCACGTCCGTACGGCCGGACTCGTAGCCGAGCAGGATGCCGAGCGCGGCGGTCAGCAGCGCGTTGAGCGTGACGCCGCCCCTGGCGGCCTGCTCGGTCAGCCGCGTGGTGACCTCGGCGGGCAGCGCGGCGAGGACCCGCTCGGACGGCACGGGCTCGCGGCCGACGGCCTGCGGGGCCAGGACGGTCGGGTCCTCCACCCCCGACAGGGCCGCCCGCCAGGCGGCGGCGGAGGCGTCGCGGTCGCGCGTGCCGATCCAGGTGAGGTAGCCGGCGAACGTGCTCTCCGCCTCGGGCAGCGCGCCCCGGGTGCCGCCCGAGGCGTAGAGCGCGAACAGCTCGCGCAGGACCAGCTCGCGCGACCAGCCGTCCCACAGCAGGAAGTGCGAGGTCAGCAGGAGCCGGTCGCGCCCGCCGGGAAGGCGTACGACGGTCAGCCTGACCAGCGGCGGGCATGCCAGGTCGAACGGCTCCTCCCGGTCGGCCCGCGTGAGTGCGTCGAGCCGTTCCCGAGCCTCGTCCCCAGCTCCGTCCCGCGCCCCGTCCAGGTCACCGTCCCCAGCCTCGTCCGGGTCCCCGGTCAGGTCGGCGACCCGCACCTCGGCGGGCACGTGGGCGGCGATGAGCTGCGAGCCGCCGTCGGCGGCGAACCCGGCGCGCAGGGTGGGGTGGCGGCGCAGCAGCGCCGCGAACGCCTCCGTCATGGCGGGCACGTCGACGCGCCGGTCGAGGTCGAAGACGTTCTGCGCGATGTAGGTGCTGCTGCTCTCCGCGTAGGTCGCCTGGTAGTAGACGCCCTGCTGGAGCGGCGAGAGCGGCCACACCTCGCCCCCAGAAGCCGGCGCGGGGGCCGGCGCGGAGGGCGGCTCCGCCTCCCGCAGGGACGCGGCGAGCGCGGCGGGCGTACGCAGGCGGAACACGTCGCGGGTGGTGAGCTCGACGCCGTCTCCGGCGAGCAGGCTGACGAGGCGGATGGCGAGGATGCTGTCCCCGCCGACGGTGAAGAAATCGTCGTGCACACCGAAACCGTCGACGCCGAGCCCGTCGATGCCCAGCAGGGCGCCGGCGCGGGCGCAGATCAGCGCCTCCTCGGCGGTACGCGGCGGCCCGCCCCTGATGCCGCGTTCCGGGTCGGGCAGCGCCCGGCGGTCGCGCTTGCCGTTGGGCAGCACGGGCAGCCGGTCCAGCACCGTCACCGTCGCGGGCAGCAGGTGGTGCGGCAGGTCGGCGCGGAGCAGGGCGCGCAGCCCGGGGGGGTCCAGTTCCTCGCCCGGCGCGGCCACCACGTACGCGTGCAGCGCGCCTGCCCGCACCGCCACCGCCGCGTCGCCGACCCCGGCGCGGCGCATCAGCGCGGCTTCGAGCTCGCCCGGCTCCACCCGGTACCCGTTGATCTTCACCTGGTCGTCCGCCCGGCCGATGAACTCCACCCGCCCGTCAGGGGTCCAGCGTCCGAGGTCGCCCGTGCGGTAGAGGCGGTCGCCGTCGCCGAACGGGTCGGCGACGAACCGGTCCGCGGTCGTCCCCGGCCGGCCCAGGTACCCGCGGGCGAGCTGGGCGCCGCCGACGTAGATCTCGCCCGTCGCGCCGGACGGCACGAGCCGGAGCGCGGAGTCGAGCAGGTAGAGCCGCGTGCCCGGCATCGGCCGGCCCAGCGTCACCGGCTCCTCCGGGTCCACCTCGCCCTGGAGCACGTCTCCGGCGACCTCCGACGAGCCGTACGAGTTGACGATCCTGGCCCCCGGCGACGCCCGTCGCAGGGAGCGTACGCAGTCCTGGCCGAGCGGTTCGCCGCTGCAGATCCAGCGGTCGAGCGCGGCGAGCCGCTCGGGCGCCGTGTCGGCGAGCGCCGCGGCCAGGCTCGGCACGGCGAGCAGCTGGGTCGCCCCCGACCGCTCGACGAGCCGGGCCAGTGCCGCGCCGTCGCCGGCCTCGGCGTCCCCGGCGATGACCGTCGTCGCTCCCGCGACCAGCCCGCCGAGCAGTTCGGTCGTGCCGTCGATGAAGCTGAGCGAGCTCTTGGCCAGCCGCACGCGCGCGTCCCATGCCGTCGCCGCCCAGGCGAGGCGGCCGGCGAGCGCTCCGTGGGTGCCCACGACCGCCTTCGGCCTGCCGGTCGAGCCGGAGGTGTAGACGACGGAGACCGCGTCGAGCGCGGTCACGGGCGGGCCCGCGGCTGCCCGGCCCGTCGCGGCGGCCTCGACCGTGAAGGAGGGCAGGTCGTGCGGGGGCAACGTCCTGGCGCTCGCCTCGTCGGTGAGTACGCAGGCCGGGCGCGCGTCGCCGAGCATGAACTCGATCCTGGCCGCCGGGTAGCCGGGGTCGACGGGCAGGTAGGCGGCCCCGGCTCGCATGACGCCGAGCAGGGCCACGGCCGTGTCCGCGGAACGGCTCGTCGCCACCGCGACGATGTCGCCCCGCCGCACGCCGGCCGCGGCCAGCGTGCCGCACACCCGCCGGCTCCGCTCGTCCAGTTCGGCGTACGTGAGCGTGGCCCCGGCGGACACGACGGCGGTGCGCGCGGGGTGCTCGGCGACCTGTCGGGCGAACAGGTCCGGCACGGAGCCCGCGCCGCCTTCCCCTGGCCCGGTCCCGGTGACCATCAGGCGCCGGCGTTCTTCCCCGGTGACCAGCTCCACCTGGCCGCACGTCCGCGTGGGGTCCTCGGCGAGCGCGGCCAGCAGCCGCTCGTACCGGCCGATCAGCAGGTCGGCCGAGGCGTCCGGCACCAGCCGCCGGTCGTGGGTCAGCGTCAGCACGATCCGGTCGCCGGGCCTGGCCATCAGCGTCACGGGATAGTGCGGCGCCTCGACCGTCTCGATCCCGGAGATCGTGAGGTCGCCCTGCCCCGCGGGAGGCTCCGGGTAGTTCTCGACGACCATCAGCGTGTCGAACAGCGCGGCCACGCCCAGCCGGCGGTGCAGCGCGGCCAGGGGGACGTGCTCGTGCTCCATGACCTCGCGCTGCGTACGCGCGAAGCGGTGCAGCACGTCGGCCAGCGGGTCGGCCGGCTGCCAGCGCACCCTCGCGGGCACCGTGTTGATCAGCAGCCCGACCATCGCGTCGATGCCGGGCGGCTCCGATGACGCGCGGCCGGACACGGCCGAGCCGAACGTCACGTCGTCGCCGCCGGTCAGCCGCCCGAGGAGGATCCCCCAGGCGGCGGCGAGCACTGAACCGACGGTGAGCCCGTTCACCTGCGCCCATGTCCGCAGGCGGTCGCCGAGCTCGGCCGGCAGCTCCCGCCGGACCCGGCCGAACCCCTCGCCGCCGGATCCGCTGGTGGCGGGTCCGGCGAGCGCGTCGGCCAGCAGGGTCGGTTCCCGTATGCCCGCAAGGGCCTCGGCCCACACCTCGATCGCGGTGTCGGTGTCCTGGGCCGCGAGCGTCCTCAGGAACTCCCGGTAGGGCGGCGGCTCGGGCAACGGCCCGTCCTCGTACAGGGCCAGCAGGTCGCGCAGCAGCAGCGGCACCGACCAGCCGTCGGCCAGGATGTGGTGCACGGTGTGCACGAGGGCGTGCCGCCGCGGCCCGAGCCTGACCAGCGCGAACCGCATGGCGGGCGGCCGGGCGAGGTCGAACGGCGCCGACCGTTCGGCCGCGGCGATCTCCTCCAGGAGGGGCCGGGCGTGACCGGCGCCGCCGAGGTCCTCGCTGCGCCACGGCACGCGCGCGGGGCCGGCGATCACCGACACGATCTGCCCGTCGCCGGTGGTGCGGAAGGCCGCGCCCAAGTTGGGGTGGCGGCCGAGCAGCCGGTCGGCGACGGTACGCAGGCGCTCGCCGTCCAGCGGCCCGGTGAGCTCGATGATCTGCTGGACGACGTACGGGTCGCTTTCGGGGCCGTTGCCGGGGTTGAAGGTGGCGTGGAAGTACAGGCCGGTCTGCAACGGCGTGAGCGGCAGCACGTCCTGCAGCCCCGGTGTGTCGGCCTCGATGGCGCTCACGTCCGCCTGGTCCAGCCGGACGAGCGGGAAGTCGGACGGCGTGTGCCCGGCGACCGTGTCGCTGGTGGCGAAGTCGGTGAGGGTCCGCGTCCACAACGCGGCCAGTTCCCGTACCCGCTCGGCGTCGAGCACGCCTTCCGGCCAGCTGAACGTGGTCCGCAGCACCGGCCCGCCGGCCGTGTCGACGGCGACGGAGTTGATCTCCAGGACGCGCGGCAGCGGCATGCGCGGGTCGCGCCGCTCGGCCACGACCTCACCGCCGCCCGCCGGCCCGGCGACGGCCGTCCAGTCACCGGCCGTCCCGTCACCAGCCGTCCCGTCACCAGCCGTCCCGTCGGCGGTCGACCCGTCGGCGGTCGTCCCGTCGGCGGTCGACCCGTCGGCGGTCGTCCCGTCGGCGGGGGCGCCGTCGAAGCGTCCCAGGTAGTGGACGAGCACCTGTGGTGTGACGGCCAGGTCAGGGCGCGGCCGTTCGCCCAGGTAGCGCAGCACCCCGTAGCCGAGCCCGCGTTGCGGCACCCGCCGGAGTTGTTCCTTGACCGCCTTGACCGCCTCGCCCGGCGTCCCGGAACCGGGGTCGATCACGGCGGGGAACAGGGTGGTGAACCAGCCGAAGGTACGCGAGAGGTCGGCGTCGCCGACGGCCTCCTCCTCCCGCCCGTGCCCCTCCAGTTCCAGCAGCACCGCCGAGTCGCCGCCGCGCCAGCCGCCCACGGCACGCGCGGCCGCGGCGACCAGCACGTCGTTCACCCCGCCGTGCACGGCTGCGGGAACCGGGCCGAGCAGTCTCCCGGCGATCGCGGCGGGCAGCTCGACCGTGAGCGAGCGCTCCGTGGCCACCACGTCGCGCCGCGGGTCGAGGGGCCGCTTGCCGATCATCGGGTCGGGCGCCGCCGCGGTACGCCGCCAGTACTCCTCGCCGGAGCCGAAGTCGCACTCGCGCAACCGGGTCGCCCACTGCCGGAACGAGGTGGGCGCCTGGGGCAGCTCGACGGTACGGCCTTCGCGCGCCGCCTGCCAGGCCTGGGCGAGGTCCTCCAGGAGGATGCGCAGCGACACCCCGTCCACGACCACGTGGTGGACCGTGATCGCGAGCCGTCCCTGGTCGCCGCCTCCGGCGTCCAGCCAGACCAGGTCCAGCATGCGCCCGCCGGCCGGGTCGAGCCGTTCCGGGGCGGCGGCGACCTGCCGTTCCAGATCGGCCGCGGTCCCGGCACGGGTGACCACGTCGGCGGCCCGAGGCCGTCCCGGCGGCTGCACCGTGAGGGTCCAGCGGCCGGTGCCGGTCGTCCGCGCCCGCAGCAGGTCATGGGCGGCCAGCACCGCGTCGACCATGTTCTCCAGCTGGTCGCCGGTCAGCTCGGCGGGCGTGCGCACGGTCATCGACTGGAAGAAGCCGTCCATGGACGGGCCCACGTCCTGGAGCCACTCGGTGATCGGCGTCGGCGGCACCTCCCCGACCCCGCTCAACGGAGGCGCCGAGGCGGCGCTCACGTCGGTGACCGTGGCCGCCAGCGCGGCGGGGGTGGGATGGGCGAACACGTCGCGCGGGCGTACCGCGAGCCCGGCGCGCCGCGCCTGCCTGACCACGCCGATCGCGTCGATGCTGTCGCCGCCCAGGGCGAAGAAGTCGTCCTCGGCCCCCACGTCGCCCAGGCCGACGCGGGGGCCGAGGACCTGCGCGAAGACCTCGCACAGGACACGTTCGCGCTCGGTGCGGGGGGCGCGCGTGCGGGGGTCCCGCACGCGCGCCGGCCCGGACGGCCGGGGCAGCGCCTGCCGGTCCACCTTGCCGTTGGCGGTCAGCGGGAAACGGCCGAGGACGACGTACGCGTCCGGCACCATGTACGCCGGCAGCCGGCCGGCGCACCAGTCACGCAGTTCCGCGGCCGTGACGGGGTCGTTCGACCGCGCGTACCCCACGAGCCGCCGCCCGTCCTCGTCCAGCACGACGGCGGCCTGCCGCACGCCCGGGTGGGTGGCCAGCGCGGCCTCGACCTCCTCCAGCTCTAGCCGCATGCCGCGGATCTTCACCTGGTGGTCGGCGCGGCCGACGAACTCCAGCGAGCCGTCGGGGGCCCACGTGGCGAGGTCGCCGGTCCGGTACATCCGGGAGCCGTCGGCGGCGAACGGGTCGGCGACGAACCGGCCGCCGGTGAGCGCGGGCGCGTTGACGTAACCGCGGCCGAGCAGGAACCCGGCGGCGTACAGCTCGCCCACGGTGCCGGCGGGCACCTGTTCCAGGCGTTCGTCGAGGACGTACAGCCGGGTGTGGGGGTTGGGGCGGCCGATGGAGGTCGCGATGCGCTCGGCGGTGTCGCGGTAGATGACGTGCGAGACGCCGATGGTGGCCTCGGCCGGGCCGTACCCGTGGTAGAGCGTCGTCGGCAGCCGGCCGCGGAAGCGCTCGAACAGTTCGGGGGTGAGCACCTCGCCGCCGCACCAGACGTGCTTCAGCCCCGACAGCAGCGAGGTTTCGCGGTCCATCTCCAGCAGGACGTCGAGCATCGACGACACGAGGTAGACGAACGTCACGCCCTCGCGGGCGATCAGGTCCAGCAGGTACTGCGGGTCGCGTTCGCCGCCGGGCTCCGCGACCACCACGCGGCCGCCGCAGACGAGCGGCAGCAGGATCTCGTTGACGGAGATGTCGAACGACAGCGGCGCCTTGAACAGGGACGCGTCGCCGGGGCCGAAGCCGAGGACGTCCTCCACCTGCCAGAGCAGGCGGTGGCTGATCGCCTCGTGGCGGATCATGGCGCCCTTGGGCGTGCCGGTCGAGCCGGAGGTGAACATCACGTACGCCAGCCGGCCGCCCTGGATCGACACGGGCGGCGGCTCGGCGGGCTCGTGGGCGTACCGCCATGAGCCGAGATCCACCTCGCGCGGGCCCAGCGCGCGGACCGCTCCCGCCTCGGCCATGACCTGGTCGCGGCGTGCCCGCGGCCAGGCCGGGTCCACGGGCACGAACGCGCCGCCCGCCACCATGATCGCCAGTACGGCGACGACCATCTCGGCCGAGCGCGGGCTCGTGACGGCGACGACCTCCTCGGGGCGCAGCCCCTGCCCGTGCAGGTGCCGCGCGAGCTGGAAGACGCGGGCGCCGAGTTCGGCGTACGTCAGCCGCGCGCCGGGCGCGACGACGGCCGGCGCCCGCGGGGTCCGGCGCACCTGGTCGATGAACAGGTCCGCGATCGTGGTGATCCTTGCCGGAGTGTTCGTTTCCATGGCTGCCTAACGTGATGACGATGTGGGGGTGCGCGCCTCCCAGGCACGCCAGAGCTGCGCGTACCGGCCGCCCGCGGCGACCAGTTCCCGGTGCCCGCCCTGCTCCACGATCCGGCCGTGCTCCAGGACGACGACCCGGTCGGCTGCGGCGGCCTGGGTCAGCCGGTGGGCGACGATCAGGGTGGTCCGTCCCCGGGTGGCCGCGGCGGCGGACTCCTCCAGCATGCGCGCGCCGAGGCTGCCCGCCTCCGCGGTGGCCTCGTCGAGGATGGCGATCGGCGGGTCGACGAGGATCAGGCGGGCGAGGGCGAGTTGCTGGGCCTGGGCCGTGGTCAGCTCGTGACCGCCCTCGCCGACGACCGTGTCCAGACCGCCGGGCAGGGCCGTCGCCCAGTCCAGCGCGCCGACCGCGGACAGCGCGGCGGCGATCTCGCCGGCCGGGGCTTCCGGCCTGGCCAGGCGCAGGTCCTCGATGAGCGGGCCGGCGAAGACGTGAACCTCCTGGGTGATGATCGCGACGTGCGCGCGCAGCCGGTCGGGCGGCAGCGCCACGCCGCCGACGCTCACGGTGCCGGTCCCGGGACGCAGGATGCCGGCGGCGATCGCGGCGAGTGTGGACTTGCCCGCGCCCGTCGACCCGACCAGCGCGACGCTGGCGCCGGCGGGCAGGTTCAGGGAGACGCCGTGCAGCACCTCCGGCCCGCCGTCGTAATGGAAGCGCACGTCGCGCACCTCCAGCGCGGCACCGGCCGGCTTGCCATCGCCGCCGTCCGGATCCGCACCGTCCGGGTCCGCACCGTCCGGGTCCGCTCGGTCCGGGTCCGCTCGGTCCGGGTTGGCGCCGTCCGGGTTGGCGCCGTCCGGGTTGGCGCCGTCCGGTGCGAGGTCAACCACGCCGACCAGCCTGGCCAGGCTCGCCGCCGCCGCCTGCAGTTCGTCGAACGTGAACAGCAACATGCCGATGGGGTTGAACAGGCGGTGGAACAGCACGGCCGCCGCGGCGCTCTGGCCCACGGTGGCGGCTCCGGACCGGACGAGGAGGAAACCCACCACGAGGATCGCGGCCAGGCCGAAGAACTCGGCCCGGTTGATCCGGCCGACGAACCGGGTGAACAGCGTGAAGACCGACACGGAGATGTCGTGCACCTGGTGCGAGGCGTCACCGATGTCACGCAGCCGGCGCTGCTCCAGCCGGTAGGCGTGCACGGTCCGTATCCCCTGCATGTTCTCCACCAGCAGCCGCGAGTTGCCGGCCACGGCGTGCCGTTCCGCGGCGTACTTCGGCGCCGCCCGCGGCAGGTACCACCGCAGCGCCGCCACGTACAGCGGGACGGCGACCGCGCCGGCGAGCCCGAGCCGCCAGTCCATCCCGGCCATCGCCGCGATGCTCAGCACGCCCAGCAGGAACGCGGAGATCATCGTGGGGATGACGCTGGTGGCGGCCTTGCCGATGGCGGCGGTGTCGCTGCTCACCCGTGACAGCAGGTCCCCCTTGCCGATCCGCTCCAGCGTGGTGGCGGGCAGGGAGAGCGCCCTGGCGACCGTACGTTCGCGCAGGTCCGCGAGCATGTACCCGCACACCCGGCCCACGAGGTACGTGGCCGTGCCGGTGGCCACGCCGCCGACGACGGCCGCGGCCACGATGACGACCGCGATGGCGACGATCGCCGAGACCGGCGCGTTCTCCCTCACGCGGTCGACGAGCACACCGAGCGCGTACGCCGGCACCACCGACGCGGCGGCCCCCACGACGCCCACCAGCACGGCGAGCGTGCTGCCGAGCCACCGTGCACGGAGTTCGAGCCGCAACCACGCCCAGGTCCTGCGGGCGCCGGCGATGGGCAGTCTGTCCGATCCGGTCATCGCAGTACCGCCCGGTTGTAGTCGTCGTCGGAAACGGCCAGTCCGGCGTGGGTCCCCTCGGCGGCGATCCGGCCGCCGTCGAGGACCACGACCCGGTCCGTCATGGCGAGCAGGGCCGGGCTGCTCGTCACCACGACGGTGGTGAGCCGGCCGGAACCGGGGTGGCGCAGGGCGCGCAGCCCCCGGGCGATCTCGTGCTCGGTCACGGCGTCCACGGCGGTGGTGGGGTCGTGCAACACGAGGATCGAGGGACGCGCGGTCAGCGCGCGGGCCAGCGCCAGCCGTTGCCGCTGCCCGCCCGACAGGCCGGCCCCCCGCTCGGCGACGACGTGCGCGAGGCCGTCGGGGTGGGCGGAGACGACCTGGCCCGCGGCGGAGGCGGCCAGCGTGGCCTCGTCCAGCGGGCCGCCGGCGGTCACGTTCTCCTCGACGGTCCCGGTGAACAGGTCGGTGAGGTGGGGTTCCACCAGCAGCGCGCGGCGGGCGTCGGCCGGGCCGAGGTGCGCCAGGTGCGTGCCTCCGACGAGGACGCCGCCTTCGTACTCGTCGGGCGGTACCCGGCCGGACAGGATCTTGACGAGCGCCTCGCCGTCCGCGGATCGATGGGGCACCACGCCGACGAACTCGCCGGGGCGCACGTGCAGGTCGACCCCGTCGAGCGGGCCGTACCTGAGCGCCCGCAGTTCCAGGTCCGGGGAGCCGGTGCCGAGCGTCTGCGTGCCCTCGGGCAGCAGCGCGGGCGCGTCGAGGACCGTGGCGACGCGGTCGGCGGACGCCCTGGCCTCGGCGACCCAGCCGGGCGCGACGGCGAGCGTGCCGATGGGCTCCATCAGGAACTGCGCGAGTCCGATGACGGTGATGAGCTCGCCGACGGTGACGCGGCCGTTGAGCGCGTACCACCCGGCCAGGACCGCGATGCCGCCGGCCAGCAGCGCGCCGCCGGCCGTGGAGGCGGACAGGTACGCGCCCTGGGTGCGGGCGGCGCGTAACGCGGCCCGCAGGGACCGCCTGCTGACCTCGTCGTAGCGGCCGGCCGCCGCGCGTTCCGCGCCGATGCCGCGCAGCGGGCGCACCCCGCTGACCAGGTCGGCCGCCAGGGAGGTGGCCTCACCGGCGAGGTCCTGCTGCTCGGTGACCCGCCTGGTGATCACCGGGGACGCGGCCTGGAGCCCGAGCAGGACGAGGGGGGTCCCGACCAGCACGGCCAGCCCGAGCTGCACGTCGATCACCAGCAGCGCGGCGGCGCTCACCGCGGTCGCCGTCAGCGCGCCCGCGACGCGCGGCACGTAGTCGAGCAGGTAGGAGGTGTTGTCGGTGTCGGTCGTGGCCACGGTGAGCAGGTCACCGGCCCGGCGGTCGGTCCTGACGCCGCGCGGATGCATGATCTTGGAGGCCACCTCGACGCGCAGCAGGTGAGCCTCGTCGGCGATGGCGAGCATGAGCCGGCGGGCGCCGAAGCGGTAGGCCATGCTCAGCGCGGTGAACAACCCGGCCAGGGCGGCCACCCAGAGCACCAGGGCGCCGGCGTCCCCCGGGCCGATGGCCTGGTCGACGATCACCCCGATGAGGATCGGCACCAGCGACTCGCACACCATGTGCAGGCTGATGAGGCCGGTCCCCGTGCTGAGCTGCCACCGGTTGCGGGTCACCGCGCGCCACAGGACCCGACGGCCGGTCATGGGCCGCGTCACCGTTCGGCGGCCATGCTCTCGCGCAGGCTCTTCGGCCGCAGGTCCGTCCAGTGCTTCTCGACGTAGTCCACGCACTCCTGGCGTCCGCTCCGGCCGCCCTCGCCGAAGACCACCCGCCAGCCCCGTGGCACCTCCTTGAACGTCGGCCACAGGGAGTGCTGCTCCTCGTCGTTCACCAGCACGTAGAAGGTGCCGTTCTCATCGTCGAAGGGATTGTTGGACATCGTGACTCCTGACTGCGTGGCGGGAACGGGGAATGACCAGCGGGGTGTGGGTCTCGGGGTCGTCGATGATGCGGCAGGGCAGGCCGAACACGTCCTCGATCAGCTCGGCGGTGACGATCTGCCGGGGGTCGCCCTGCGCCACGACGGCGCCCGCCTTCATCGCGATGATGTGGTCGGCGTACCGGCAGGCCTGGTTGAGGTCGTGCAGGACGGCCACCATGGTGTTGCGCTGCTCCCGGTTCAGGCGCAGGCACAGTTCGAGCAGCTCGATCTGGTGGGCGATGTCGAGGAACGTGGTCGGCTCGTCGAGCAGCACGATCGAGGTCTCCTGCGCGAGCACCATCGCCACCCAGACCCGCTGGCGCTGGCCGCCGGAGAGCGTGTCGACCGGACGCCCGGACAGGTCGGTGACGCCGGTGGCCGCCATCGCGCCCGCCACGGCCGCCTCGTCCCTGGCCGACCACTGCCTGATCAGCTTCTGGTGCGGGTGACGTCCCCGCGCGACCAGGTCGGCCACGGTGATGCCCTCCGGCGCGATCGACGACTGCGGCAGCAGGCCGAGCCGCCTGGCGACCTCCTTGGCCGGGTAGGAGTGGATGTCCCTGCCGTCCAGCACCACCTGTCCCGCCGCGGGCTTGAGCAGCCGCGACAGCGCCCTGAGCAGGGTGGACTTACCGCAGGCGTTCGGGCCGACGATCACGGTCAGCGCGCCGTCGGGGATGTCGAGGCTGAGGTGCTCGCTGATCGGCCGCTGGTCGTAGCCGAGGGTGAGGTCCCTGGCGCTCAGTCTCATGAGCTCGCCTTCCGCATCGGCCCGGTCAGCAGCCAGGCGAAGTAGAGGCCGCCGAGCAACACCGTCACCACGCCCACGGGGAGCTGGGTGGGGGCGAACGCGCGCTGGCCGAGCCAGTCGCTCGCGGTCAGCAGCAGCGCGCCCATGACGGCCGAGGGCGCGAGGGACACGCCCGCCGTACGCGCGAGCAGGCGGGCCAGTTGCGGGGCGGCGAGCGCGACGAACGAGACCGGCCCGGCGGCTGCGGTGGCCACGGCGGTCAGCGCCACGCCGACGACGAGGTAGAGCAGCCTGGCCCGTTCCGTGCGCACGCCGAGCGCGGCGGCGGACTCGTCGCCCATCGCCAGCAGCGACAGGCGCGGCCCGAGCGCCAGCAGGCATCCCGCGAGCAGGACGAGCGCGGCGGCCACGGGCGGGACGTGCTCCCACTTCACCGTGTTCAGGCTGCCCTGTCCCCAGATGGCCGCGGCGGCCGCCAGGCGCAGGTCGGCCTTGATGACGAACCACTGGTTCAGTGAGGCGAGGACGGCACTGATCGCGATCCCCACGATGATGAGCCGGAACCCCTGCACACCCCGCCGGTACGCCAGCAGGTAGACCACCAGGGCGGCCGCGAGCCCGCCGGCCAGCGCGCCCGCGGCGGTCTCGTAGTAGCCGCGGCCGGCCAGCACCATCGTGACGAGCACCCCGGTGTAGGCGCCGGTGTTGAACCCGATCACGTCGGGGCTGCCGAGCGGGTTGCGCAGCAACGACTGGAAGACGGCGCCGCTCAGCCCGAGCGCCGCGCCGATGAGCAGGGCCATCAGCACGCGCGGCAGCCGCCACTCCACGACCACCAGGCGGGTCGCGCCCGCCCCCTGCCCTGCCAGGGCCTGGATGACCTCGCCCGGCGGCACCTCGAACTCGCCGGTGCCCAGCCCGAGCACGGCGAACGTCGCGGCGGCGAGGCCGAGCGCGGCGCAGACGAGCACCGTGCGCACGCCGAACCTGACGGACGCGCGGGGCCGGCGCAGGATGACGACCCGGTGGCCGAAGTCCACCCCGCTCACGAGCCCGTCACCGCCCGCCGGCGGATCAGCCAGATCAGCACGGGCGCCCCGAGGAACGCGGTGACGATCCCGGCCTGCAATTCGCCGGGGCGGATCAGCACGCGTCCCGCGACGTCGGCGCAGAGCAGCAGGATCGGGGCGCAGACCACCGTGTACGCGAGGATCCACCGCTGGTCGGGCCCGACGATCCGGCGCACGGCGTGCGGCACCATCAGGCCGACGAACCCGATCGGGCCGACCGCCGCCGTCGCCGCCCCGGTCAGCAGCGCCACCGACACCACCGACAGCACGCGGGTCCTGGTGACGCCGGCGCCCAGCGAGCGGGCGAGGTCGTCGCCCAGCGCGACGGCGTTGAGCGAGCGGGCGGCGGCGAACGCCAGGACCAGGCCCGCCAGGATGAACGGCGCCACCGCCTCGGCGATGGCGGACGGGCGCCCGCCGAGCGTGCCGACGTCCCAGAAGCGCAGGTAGTCGAAGGCGCGCGGCTTCAGCAGCCGGATACCGGCCGACACCCCCTCCATGACGGCGCCGAGGGCCACCCCGGCGAGCGTCAGCCGGAGCGGCGACGCCTCACCGCGCCCGATCGAGCCGAGCGTGTAGACGAGGACCGTGGCGAAGGCCACCCCGGCGAACGCGAACCACACGTACGACCAGATGGACGTGAGGCCGAGCACCCCGATCGCGAACACCACGAACAGCGCCGCCCCCGCGTTCATCCCGAGGATCTGGGTGTCGCCCAGCGGGTTGCGCGTCACCGCCTGGATGAGCGCTCCCGAGACGCCGAGCGCGGCCCCCACCAGCAGCCCGAGCACGGTCCTCGGCACCCGCAGCTCCCGCACGATCGTGTGGTCGTCGCTGTCGGCGGCGTGGGCGAAGGCGTCCCACACCGTGCCGGGGGCGATGTTCTTCGTGCCGACGGCGATGCTCAGCAGGCACGCGGCGGCCAGCGCCGCCACGAGCACGAGCAGCCAGCCGCCGCGTCCGGCGTTGCCCCCGGCGACGCCCGCCGGCCGGTCCGCCGGCGGGGCCGGCCGGCGATCGGAGAGGATCACCCCGTCGCCGCCCTGGCCCGCCGCGTGTGGCCGGCCAGCAGCGCGTCGCGGATCTCACCCGCCCGTACGGCGGTGGCGGACAACAACGTCGAGGTGAGGCCGTGGGTGTGCTCACCCGCGCCCTGCAGGTAGATGCCCGCCGTCACGTGCGCGGGCGTCTCGACGCGGTAGTCGCGGCCGATCATGAGGCGGTCCTCGTCGTCGCGCAGACATAACTTGGCGGCCTGGCCGAGGACGGTGCCGATGTCCTGGGGCCGGTATCCCGTGGCGTGGACGAGCAGGTCCGCTTCGAGCACCTCGTGCTCGCCGGTGGGCAGATATTCCACCGTGACGTCGAGTCGGTCGCCGTGCTCGCCCACCTCCCGGATGCGGGAGGCGCGCAGGACGCGCAGCCGCTCGCCGCCCTGGACCTTCTCCCGGTACATGGTCCGGTAGAGGGACTCGATGAGGTCCAGATCGACCACCGAGTAGTTGGTGCCGCGGTGGTAGTCGAGCAGGGACTGCTTGATCGCCGGCGGAGCGCCGAAGAAGGTGTCCACGGCCTCGGGGTCGAAGATCTGGTTGGCGAAAGGGCTGTCATCGGCGGGGGTGTAGCCGTATTTGGCGATGACGGCGCAGACTTCCGCGTCGGGAAAGGTGCGGTGCAGGTAGTCGGCCGTCTCGGCCGCGCTCTGTCCGGCGCCGAGCACCAGGGCCCGCCGCACGGGGACACCGGCCTCCTTGAGCGCGGCCACCCGGGGCAGCAACTCGCTGTTGTGCCAGACCCGATCGGACACGACCGTCCCGGGTGGCAGGTGCGGCTCCAGCCCGGTGGCGACGCAGAGATCGCGGGCCCGCCGCACGGTGGTGCGCCCCGGACGCTCCGGATCCCTGCTGACCACGTCGAACGCGGGCACCTCGCCGTCCTGCGCGGTCACCGGCTCGACGGACACGACCTCCTCGGAGTAGGCCACCAGGTCGCGCACCCGCTCGGCCGCCCACGCGAAATAGGCGTGGAACTCGATCCGCAGCGGGAAGAGCGTCTTGTGGTTGAGAAAGTCCACCAGCCTGCCCGAGTCCTTCAAGAAGCACAGGAAGCTGAAGTCGCTCGCGGGATCGCGCAGGGTGACCAGGTCTTTCAGGAACGACACCTGCATGGTGGCGTCGTCGAGAAGCATCCCCTTGTGCCAGCCGAAGCCGGGCTGCTTCTCCAGGAACCGCATGTGGAGCCGCTCGGGTGCGGGGACCCGGGCGTTGTGCTCGCGCAGGGCGATCGCCAGTGCGAGATTCGATGGGCCGAAGCCGATTCCCAGGATGTCGTAGGTGCCGTCACGTCTGCTCAGCAGTGTCTCCACCGAGGCATCGCCTCCCTCTGCGGCACGATGCTAGATTAGGTTAGCCTAACCTTGCAAGGAAGGATCTCCGCCCCGAAGCGAGGCCTCGCGCGCGTCACGGCCGGCGTGCGAAACGGACGGCAAGTGGCTTTTCGAGACCGCTCCCACCGGGAATAGCCGATTCAAGATCGATGAAGACGGGGGTGAGCGCATGCCGTTGGACGTGGCGGCGCGGGAGGCGTTCCTGGCGGAGCCGCACATCGCGAGCCTCGCCGTGGAGGCCGGCGAAGGGCGGGGGCCGTTGACCGTGCCCGTCTGGTACGACTACCGGCCCGGCGGCGAGATCCGGTTCCTGACCGACGGCGACTCGGTCAAGGCCCGGCTGATCGCGAAGGCGGGCAGGTTCACGATGCTGGTGCAGCGGGACAGCCCCACCTACCGGTACGTGTCGGTGGAGGGTCCGCTCGTGCGCTCCGACCCGACGACACTGGAGGATCTGACCCGCATCTCGGCACGCTACCTGCCGCCCGACGCCGTGTCCGGCTACGTGCAGGGCTCCGACCTGCACGCGCTCGTCACGTTCAGGATGCGGCCGGAACGCTGGCTCTCCGCCGACCTGGGCGCCCTCGGCTGAGCGGAACCGGTATTTTGGCCACGTGACTGCTATCGACCCCACCTCGACCGGCGCGTTCGGCGTCGGCCTCGCGACCATCGCCTCCGACGGCACCGTGCTCGACACCTGGTTCCCCGCACCCGAACTGGGCGACGCGCCCGTCTCGGGCACCGAGCGGCTCCCCGCCGGCGAAGCCGGCGAACTGGCGGACTCGGCCGGGCCGGACGCAGCGCGGGGCGTGGAGGTGGTGGCGGTGCGCACCGGCATCGCCAAGCTCTCCGAGGCCCCCGTCGACGCGCACGACGTCTACCTCCGGCTGCACCTGCTCTCCGCGCGCCTGGTCAGGCCGCGCGCCGTCAACCTCGACGGCATCTTCGGCCTGCTCGCCAACGTCGTGTGGACCAGCGCCGGCCCCTGCGCGGTGCCGGACTTCGAGCAGACCCGCCTGCGGCTGCGAGCCAGGGGCGCGGTGACGGTCTACGGCGTCGACAAGTTCCCGCGGATGGTCGACTACGTGCTGCCGTCCGGCGTGCGCATCGCCGACGCCGACCGGGTCCGCCTCGGCGCGCACCTGGCCAGCGGCACCACCGTCATGCACGAGGGCTTCGTCAACTACAACGCCGGCACGCTCGGCGCCTCCATGGTCGAGGGCCGCATCTCGGCCGGCGTCGTGGTCGGCGACGGCTCCGACGTGGGCGGCGGCGCGTCCATCATGGGGACGCTGTCGGGCGGCGGCAAGCAGGTCATCTCGATCGGCGAGCGCTGCCTGCTCGGCGCGAACGCCGGCATCGGCATCTCACTGGGCGACGACTGCGTGGTGGAGGCCGGCCTCTACGTGACGGCGGGCACGAAGGTCGCACTGCCCGGCGGCCGGGTGGTCAAGGCCGCCGAACTCTCGGGCTCGAACGGCATTCTGCTACGCCGCAACTCGCAGTCCGGCGCAGTAGAGGCAGTGCCCCGCGACGGCGCCACCGTCGAACTCAACGCCGCCCTGCACGCGAACTGATCCCCACCACCGCACCTTTACGGCTTCGCCCGGTGCAAATATCACCGTACCTTTCCGACTCCGCCCGCCCCAGCCACCCGCCGTGAGTGGCTGGGGTTTTTTCCGTCGAACACCGCCGATCGCCGTAACAAACCATCATCCTTTACGGCTCCGCCTGGTTGAACCACCCACCGTAAGTGGCTGAGGACCCTCCAGGAAACGGCCGCTGACCCTTCACCGGCGTGCCGCCGTAACGAACCGCGCAGTGCGCCCACTCCGTGGTTCGGTAACCAGGTCGGAAAACGACGCGCAATTGCCCGATTGCTCGTCCGTAAGGGCGGGGGCCGAGCGCCACCACGGTCCCCGACCTGATGCTTGCAGTCCGTCAAGGCTGGGATACTGACGGAGATGCTTGGTAACGAGGTGATGCGCGTAGTGGCGGCGGCTGTCGTTGATCAGGGGCGTCTGCTCGTCGTCAGCAAGAAGGCCGCGCCGGAGACGTTCTACCTGCCCGGGGGAAGCCCGAGGACGGGGAGAGCCCGCAGGACACCCTGGTGCGGGAATTGAACGAGGAACTCGGCGTCGCACCGCGCGGCATGGGCCTGCTCTGCGAGGTTGAGGACATGGCCGCGCTCGAAGGCGTGCCCATGCGTATGACGGTGTTCACGACCAGCCTGGTCGGCCGCCCGCAGCCCGCCGCCGAGCTTGCCGCCCTGGGATGGACCGATGGCCGTGATGGTTACGGACCTCGCCTGGCCCCGGCCGTCCGCAACCATGTGCTTCCCCTGCTCGCCCAGGCGGGAGCTCTTGTACGTGACCATCACGAGATGTGAGCCGGAACTATCCGCGCGCTGACGCCGCCCGGATACGGTGCTTGTTCCATCACCCGGCCATGTGAAGGCATGACGATCCAAGCGCAGACCGTCGTCACTACGCGAAGGCCAATCGTGCCCACCGCGCAAGACACAAGGCCCAACTTCCGACGAAAGCGGACCGGGCCCGTCTCGAAGATCCCGCGAACGGCCAACCGTCGAACCACGGGGCGGGCCCACAGGGCGGCTCGTTACGGCGGCTGGCCGGTGAAGGGTCAGCGGCCGTTTCCTGGAGGGCCCTCAGCCACTTACGGTGGGTGGTTGAACCGGGCGAAGCCGTAAACAAAAAAATCGGTTACGGCGATCGACTGAAGTCAACGACCGCGACCCTGGAAAACCCGCAGCCACGTGCGGCGAATGGCTCAACCGGGCGAAGCCGTAAACAAGAAGGTCTGTTACGGCGGTCCAGGTCAACAACCGCATCCCTGAAGAAGCCAGCCACTTACGGCGGGCTGAGGTCCGCAAAGTCTCCAGCCACCTGCGGGCAGGTGGCTGGAGCGGGACGGAACCATAGAAAAAAGAAAAAGACTCCCGTCAGTGCGCGTGGGACACGGCGGAGCCGATGGTGTGGACGCGCAGGGCGTTGGTGGAGCCGGGGGTGCCGGGGGGCGAGCCGGCCACGATGACCACCTTGTCGCCCTTTTCCAGCCGCCCCGACGACAGCAGCGAGGCTTCGACCTGCCGCACCATGTCGTCCGTGTGGTGCACGAACGGCACGTGGAACGTCTCCACCCCCCACGTCAGCGAGAGCTGCCCCCGCACGTGGGGTGCCGACGTGAACGCCAGCAGCGGGATCGGTGAGCGGTAGCGGGCCAGCCGCCGCGCCGTCTCGCCGGACATCGTGAACGCCACCAGCGCCTTGGCCCCGACGATGGCGCCGACCTCGGCCGCGGCCCTGGCGATGGCGCCGCCGGTCGTCTCCGGCATGCGTTCCAGCGTGTGGGTGGCGTGCAGGGAGTGTTTCTCCGCGGCGCAGGCGATGCGGTCCATCGTGGAGACGGCTTCGATCGGGTAGTTGCCGACGGAGGTCTCGCCGGACAGCATGACGGCGTCGGCGCCGTCCATGACCGCGTAGGCCACGTCGGAGGCCTCGGCGCGGGTGGGGCGCGGGGAGCTCATCATGGAGTCGAGCATCTGGGTGGCGACGATGACCGGGCGGGCCTTCTCGCGGCACAGTTCGATGATGCGCCGCTGCACGATCGGCACCTGCTCGAGCGGCAGTTCGACGCCGAGGTCGCCGCGGGCCACCATGATGCCGTCGAAGGCCTCGACGATGTCGGGGAGGCGGTCGACGGCCTGCGGCTTCTCGATCTTGGCGAGCAGCGGGAGGCGCACGGCCTCCTGCTCCATGATGTTGCGCACCACGTCGGCGTCGGACGGGCGGCGCACGAACGACAGGGCGATCATGTCGCATCCGGTGCGAAGCGCCCAGCGCAGGTCGGCTTCGTCCTTGTCGGTCAGCGCGGGGGCGCTGACGTTGACGCCGGGCAGGTTGAGGCCCTTGTTGTCGGAGATCATGCCGCCGATGACGACACGGGTGGCGATGCGGTCGCCGTCGACGCGGGTGGCCTCGAGCACGAGGCGGCCGTCGTCGACGAGGATGGTGTCGCCGGGGCGCACGTCGTTGGGCAGCCCCTTGTAGGTGGTGGAGACCTGCTCGCGGTCGCCCGGCACGTCTTCGGTGGTGATGGTGAAGACGTCGCCGAAGCCCAACCTGACGGGGCCTTCTTCGAACGTGCCGACACGGATCTTGGGGCCCTGCAGGTCGGCGAGCACGCCTACACCGCGGCCGAGGTCGGCCGCCACCTCCCTGACCCGGTCGTAGACCTCTCTGTGCAGGTCATGGTTGCCATGACTGAGGTTGAACCGTGCCACGTCCATGCCGGCGGCGATCAGCTCGTGCAGGCGTTCCTTGGACGATGTGGCGGGGCCGAGAGTGCAGACGATTTTCGCGCGACGAGTCACGAGTCCTACCCTAATTGGTACAGACCACTTAACAGTCACTGACGACGGAGAACGTACCCTCCGAAGGCGAACAGAACGAGAACGGCACCCCCAGGACGGGCCAAGTTCGGGTACGCCTCAGGGTGCCTCGCGCCGGGTCATGGCCCGGCCTCAGGGTGCCTCGCGCCGCGTCATGGCTCGACGGTGGCGGCCTTCCAGGCGTCCACGATGCCGTGGCCGTAGAAGCCGTTGTCGGCCTTGTCGCCTTCGCACTCGTGCGTCTCGGTCTTGTTGTAGATCTTGTAGACGTAGCGGCGGGGCGTCGGGCACGCCTTCTGCGCGGCGGTCTTGTAGAGCAGTTGCTCGGTGGTGTCAGGGTCCAGCCGGAGGTCGCCCTCGCCGGGCTTGCCGAAGCGGCTGATCAGGATCGCCGCCACGCCGGTGGCGTGCGGCGAGGCCATGGAGGTGCCCTCCAGATACTGGTAGTACGAGCAGCGGCCGCTCTTGCAGTCCTTGACCACGTCCGTGCCCTTGGGGTTGCCCGCGGCGTCGATGCGCCCGGACTTGCGCAGCACGTGCTCGGGCGCGGCGGCCAGGATTCCCCGGACGGCCCTGGCGCCCTCGCCGTCGAGGATGTCGCCTCCCGGCGCGGCCAGGTCGGTCTGCTCGACGCCGTAGTCGCTGTAGATCGCCTTGCGTCCCGTGGGGCCGACCGCGGAGACGGAGATGACGCCATCGGACTCAGCGGGCACGTTGACGCAGGAGTTGTCGATCTTGCGTTTCCTCTCGTCCCCCTTCGGGTAGCCGGGGCTCTGCTCGTCCACCTTGGGACGGCCGAGGTCGGTGCCGCCGTTGCCGAGTGCGGAGATGAGCGTGACGCCCTTCTTGCGGGCGTAGTCGAGGGCCCGCTGCATCCCGGTGATGACGGCCCGCTGTTCCAGTTGCTGCTTCCTGGTGTCGGCCGGGTTGTCCTTGCAGTTGAACAGCCAGGGGTCGACGTAGTAGCTCATGTTCACGACGTCCACGCCGATGTCGGCGGCGTAGGCGAGCGCGTCGAGGCTGGGCTTGAGGAAGAAGAAGCCGGAGTCCTGGCCGGCCCTGATGTTCACGATCTGCACGCCGGGCGCGACTCCGGCGATGCCGATGCCGTTGATCGGGGAGGCGATCGTGCTGGCGACGTGGGTGCCGTGGCCGTCGTCGTCCGCGTCGGCGGGGTCCTTGCAGCCTTCGGCCTCGCAGGGGCCGTCGAGCGTCTCGCCGCGCGAGTCCTTGGGCCGGTCGGTGACGAAGTTGCGGCTCAGCTCGCGGTTGAAGTTGGGGGCGATGTCGGGATGTTTGCCGTCGACGCCGGTGTCGATGACGCCGACCAGCACCTTCCTGCTGCCGGGAACCCTGGCGTTCGCGCGGTCCGCACCGATCATCCGCATGTCCCACTGGCGGGCGGCGAGCGGCTCGGCCGCGCTCTTGGTGAACGACGACGCATCGGGGAAGGCCGCGCGAGCCTTCTGGCGGGCGCTCCGGCGGGCCGTGGCGTAGCCGATGCGCCGGTCGGCCGACACGCCGACGACGGCCTGGTCGGCGCCCACGTCTTCGGTGAAGCCGCCGTCCGCGCTCCTGGCCAGCAGGTAGCCGAGCCTGGCATCCTCGCCGACCGTGGTGCCGCCCGCCCGTTCGACGGCGTGCAGGGCGTCGGCGTGCCGTCCTTCCGCGTAGAAGACGAGGTAGTCGTTCTGGGGTGCGGCGGATCTCTGGGGGGCCGGTGGTGCGCAGGCCGCGAGGGGGACCGTGGCGGCGAGCGCCATCATTCCAGAGGCGACTCGCCGCATGCTTCCCCCATCCGCCGACTGGCCGCTAAATCAGCATGTTCCCGACAGTCAATCAGCGATGCGCCTTAGTAGTGAAATTTCAGTCGATGGGTGGCGAAGCTAGGTCAATGTGCACAACCCTCCCCACCTGCGCCGGAAGTGGGGCCGGTCAGCGGGCGTGGTCGATCTCGACGCCGCCGAACATCACCTGGCGCGTCATGGGACGTGACAGGAACGCGTGCGGGAACCCCAGATCCACCCGGCTCGCCTCGTCCAGCCTGGCCAGTTGCTCCTGCGTGAAGCGCAGGTCCAGGGCGCCCAGGTTGTTCTCAAGCTGCGCCGTCGTACGCGCTCCCACGATCGGAGCCGTCACGGCGGTGTCGAGCGTCGTCCAGGCCAGAGCCACCTGCGACGGCGTCGCGCCGATCTCCGTGGCCACCTGCTTGGCCACCTCGGCGATGTCCAGCGCCCGCTCGGTCAGCGAGCCGTTGGCCGCCGCGACGTTCTTGCGCGAGCCGGCCGGATCCGCGCTGCCCTCCCCCGCGTCGAGATCTGCCCGCGTGTACTTGCCCGTCAGCACTCCGCTGGC
Source organism: Nonomuraea mesophila (assembly GCF_004352805.1). Classification (NCBI taxonomy): domain Bacteria; kingdom Bacillati; phylum Actinomycetota; class Actinomycetes; order Streptosporangiales; family Streptosporangiaceae; genus Nonomuraea; species Nonomuraea mesophila. The sequence goes on along the minus strand of NZ_SMLD01000090.1, from coordinate 11,517 downwards.
CAGCGGCGACCACGGGACGACTCCGAGCCCCATCTCGCGCGCCATGGGGATGAGGTCGCGCTCCACGGTCCGTTCGACCAGGCTGTACTCGATCTGCAAAGCGATCAGCGGCGCCCAGCCACGCAGGCCGGCGATGGCCTGCATGCGCGAGACCTGCCAGGCGGGCGTGTCGGAGATGCCGACGTAGAGGACCTTGCCCGTGCTGACGAGGTCGTCCATGGCGCGCAGGATCTCCTCCACCGGCGTGGTGAAGTCCCAGGCGTGCAGGTACAGCAGGTCGATGTAGTCGGTGTTCAGGCGGCGCAGGCTCGCCTCGACCGACTGCACCATGCTCTTGCGGTGGTTGCCGCCCGAGTTGGGGTCGCCGGGGCGCCTGGCCAGGGTGTACTTCGTGCACAGCACCAGTTGCTCGCGCCGCCCGGCCGCGAACTCGCCCACCAGCGTCTCGGCGGTGCCGTCGGTGTACTGGTTGGCGGTGTCGATGAAGTTGCCGCCCCGCTCCACGTAGGCGTCGAAGATCCGGCGCGACTCGTCCTTGTCGGAGCCCCAGCCCCACTCGGTCCCGAACGTCATGGTCCCCAGGGCCAGCGGCGAGACCCTCAGACCGGAACGACCCAGCAGGCGGTAGGTGTCAAGATTCGTCATGCGTCCAGGCTGCTCCACCTGGGGCCCGGGCATAAGGGAAGGCTCTTCCTGGGACCGGCTGTCCTAGGCACGCGCATCATAGGATGAAGGGGATGAACACCGTGAACCCGACGCGGGAGCTGGCGGTCTTCCTGCGCACCCGCCGGGAGCGCCTGCACCCCGGCGACGTGGCGCTGCCCGCCCGGCGCGCGCCGCGCCGCACGCCCGGCCTGCGTAGGGAAGAGGTCGCCGAGCTCGCCGGAGTCAGCGTCGACTACGTGACCCGGCTGGAGCAAGGGCGCGGGCTGCGTCCCTCGCCCGAGGTCCTGGAGGCGCTGGCCGGCGCCCTGCGGCTGAGCGAGGACGAGCGGGCCTACCTGTACGACCTCGCCGGACAGCGGCCCGCCCGGCAGCGCACCGCCCGCAGGACGCCCACCGCCGACGACGAGGCGGGCCCGCTGGCCCGGCTCGTGGCGGACCTGTCGCCGCTGCCCGCCATGCTGGTCAACCACCGCTTCGACATCATCTCCTGGAACGCGGAGATGGCGGCCCTGATGCTGGACTTCGGCACCCTGCCGCCCGAGCAGCGCAACAGCATGTGGTTGTGCGTGCGGCACCCGGGCCTGCGCGGGTTCTACCGCGACAGGGAGCACATCATCCGGGAGGGCATCGCCGATCTGCGAGCGGCCTGGGCGGCCCATCCGGACGACACGGCCCTGTCGAGCCTGATCGACGAGCTCACCTCCAGCAGCGAGGAGGTCGCCCGCCTGTGGGCGCTGCGCGACGTCAAGGTGAACGCCAGGGGTCACAAGCGGCTCGTGCACGACGCGGAGGGCCCGCTGACCGTCGCCTACGAGGTGCTGGCCCCGTTGCAGGCGCCCGGCCAGCGGCTGGTCATCTACCGCGCCGCCGACCCCGAGTCCCAGCGCGTGCTGGACGCCGTGGTCCGCGCCTCCCCGGCGGCCCGACCTCGCGGCAGCGCCGTGAGCGCCCCCGGGTGAGGCACGGGGCCGCCTCGTGAGCGGCCCCGTGCCGTGAACGTCAGACCAGCGGCCGCGCGGTCGGCAGGATCGGGTACGGCAGTTCCGTCTCCCCCGACAGATACCGGTCCACGCCCGAGGCCGCGGCCCGGCCCTCCGCGATGGCCCAGACGATGAGCGACTGCCCCCGTCCCATGTCGCCGGCCACGAAGACGCCGTCCACCTTGGACATGTACGTCTTGTCGCGCGAGACGTTGCCCCGCGCGTCGTAGAAGCCGTCACCGGCGACGGCGGCGAGGTCCTGCAGCAGGGCGCCCTTCTCCGGGCCGAGGAAGCCCATCGACAGGGTGACCAGCTCGGCCGGGATCTCCCGCTCGGTGCCGGGGATCGGCTTGAACCCGTTCTGCGGCCCTTCGACCTCGACCAGCCGCAGCGCCCGCACGTTGCCGTCGGCGTCGCCGGCGAACTCGGTGGTGGAGACGGCGTAGACCCGCGCTCCCCCGCCGTCGGCGAGCTCCTCGTGGGCGCTCTCCATCTTGAACAGCATGGGGTACGTCGGCCACGGCTGGTGGCCCGGCCTGGTCGCCGGTGGCTGCGGCATGATCTCGAGCTGGGTGACGGACCTGGCACCCTGCCTGATCGCCGTACCGATGCAGTCGGCGCCGGTGTCGCCGCCGCCGATCACCACCACGTGCTTGCCCTCGGCCGAGACGGGCGAGCGCTCGGAGTCGCCCTCCTGGACCTTGTTGGACAGCGGCAGATATTCCATGGCCTGGTAGACGCCCTTGAGCTCGCGCCCGGGCACCGGCAGGTCACGCCACTGGGTGGCGCCGCCGGACAGGACCACGGCGTCGAACTGCTCGCGCAGCCCGGCGGCGGTGACGTCGACCCCGACGTTGACGCCGGTGCGGAACTCGGTGCCCTCGGCCCGCATCTGGTCGAGGCGGCGGTTGATGTGCCGCTTCTCCATCTTGAACTCGGGGATGCCGTAGCGCAGCAGGCCGCCGATCCTGTCGGCCCGCTCGAACACCACCACGTCGTGCCCGGCCCTGGTCAGCTGCTGGGCGGCGGCCAGGCCCGCGGGGCCCGAGCCGACGACCGCGACCTTCTTGCCGGTCCTGACCGCCGGGGGCTGCGGGGTCACCCAGCCCTCGGCGAACGCCCGGTCGATGATCTCGACCTCGACCCGCTTGATGGTCACCGGGTCGGCGTTGATGCCGAGCACGCACGCCGCCTCACACGGAGCCGGGCAGAGCCTGCCGGTGAACTCCGGGAAGTTGTTCGTCGCGTGCAGCCGTTCGACCGCCTCCCGCCAGTCGGTGCGGTGGACGAGGTCGTTCCACTCGGGGATGAGGTTGCCGAGCGGGCAGCCGTTGTGGCAGAACGGGATGCCGCAGTCCATGCACCGGGCCGCCTGCTTGGTCAGCTTGTCCTGCGGGAAGTCCTGGTAGACCTCGCGCCAGTCGCTGATGCGGACGTCGACGGGGCGGCGCGCCGGCAGCTCCCGGTCGTGCGTGAGGAAACCCTTCGGGTCAGCCATTCGGTTACGCCTCCCTTAACCCTGAACCGCGGCGGCCATGACCGCCTCGTCGATGTCCCTGCCTTCGATGCGGGCGGCCTCGGCGGCCTCCAGCACCCTCTTGTAGTCGGTCGGCATGACCTTGCCGAACCTGCCGAGCGCGGCGTCCCAGTCGGCGAGCAGCTGCTTGGCGACCGGCGAACCGGTCTCCGCGAAGTGCTTCTCGACGGTCTCCTTGAGGAACTCGGCGTCCTGCTCGGTGAGCGCCTCGATGGCGACCATCTCGCGGTTGACCCGTTCGGGCCGCAGATCCAGCAGGTACGCGATGCCTCCGGACATGCCGGCCGCGAAGTTGCGCCCGGTCGGGCCGAGCACCACGGCCTTGCCGCCGGTCATGTACTCGCAGCCGTGGTCGCCCATGCCCTCGACGACCGCCGTCGCTCCGGAGTTGCGCACGCAGAACCGTTCGCCGACGACGCCGCGGACGAACACCTCGCCGGACGTGGCGCCGTACAGGGCGACGTTGCCGGCGATGATGTGGCCGTCGAGCGGCGCCTCCTCGTGCGGCCGGACCGTGATCCGCCCGCCGGACAGGCCCTTGCCGAGATAGTCGTTCGCGTCGCCGGTCAGCCTCAGCGTGATCCCGCGCGGCACGAACGCGCCGAACGAGTTGCCCGCCGAACCGTTGAACGAGATGTCGATGGTGTTGTCGGGCAGGCCCTTGCCGCCGTACCGCTTGGTCACCTGGTGGCCGAGCATGGTGCCCACCGTGCGGTTGACGTTGCGGATGGGCAGCTCCAGCGTCACCGGCGTGCCGTTGGCGAGCGCGCCCTCGGCCAGCTGGATCAGCGTGTTGTCGAGGGCGTGCTGGAGCCCGTGGTCCTGCCTGACGATGCGGCGCAGCGCGGTGCCCGCGGGCAGCTCCGGCCGGTGCAGGATCGGCGACAGGTCGAGGCCACCGGCCTTCCAGTGGTCCTCGGCCGCCGTCATGTCGAGCATCTCGACGTGCCCGATGGCCTCGTCGAGCGAGCGGAAGCCCAGCTCGGCCAGATATTCGCGGATCTCCTCGGCGATGAACTCGAAGAAGTTGACCACGAACTCGGGCTTGCCGCTGAAGCGCTTGCGCAGCTCCGGGTTCTGCGTGGCGACGCCCACGGGGCACGTGTCGAGGTGGCAGACCCGCATCATCACGCAGCCGGAGACGACGAGGGGCGCGGTGGCGAAGCCGTACTCCTCGGCGCCGAGCAGCGCGGCGATGACGACGTCGCGCCCGGTCTTGAGCTGGCCGTCGACCTGGACGACGATGCGGTCGCGCAGGTCGTTGAGCAGCAGCGTCTGCTGGGTCTCGGCCAGGCCCAGCTCCCACGGCGCGCCCGCGTGCTTGAGCGAGGTCAGCGGCGAGGCGCCGGTGCCGCCGTCGTGCCCCGAGATGAGCACCACGTCGGCGTGCGCCTTCGACACGCCCGCGGCGACCGTGCCGACGCCGACCTCGGCGACCAGCTTCACGTGCACCCTGGACTCCGGGTTGGAGTTCTTCAGGTCGTGGATGAGCTGGGCGAGGTCCTCGATCGAGTAGATGTCGTGGTGCGGCGGCGGCGAGATGAGGCCGACGCCCGGCGTGGAGTGCCGGGTCTTGGCGATCCACGGATAGACCTTGTGACCGGGTAGCTGGCCGCCCTCGCCGGGCTTGGCGCCCTGCGCCATCTTGATCTGCAGGTCGGCCGCGTTGACCAGGTATTCGCTGGTGACGCCGAACCGCCCGGAGGCCACCTGCTTGATGGCGCTGCGGCGCGCGGGGTCGTACAGGCGCTCGGGGTCCTCGCCGCCCTCGCCGGTGTTGGACTTGCCGCCGAGCCGGTTCATCGCGATGGCGAGCGTCTCGTGCGCCTCCATCGAGATCGAGCCGTACGACATCGCGCCCGTGGAGAAGCGCTTGACGATCTCCGAGACGGGCTCGACCTCGTCGAGCGGGATCGGGTCGCCCTTGCGCAGCTTGAACAGGCCGCGCAGGGTCATCAGCCGCTCCGCCTGGGAGTCGACGAGGTTCGTGTACTCCTTGAAGATCTCGTAGCGGCGGGTCCTGGTGGCGTGCTGCAGCTTGAAGACGGTCTCGGGGTTGAACAGGTGCGGCTCGCCCTCGCGCCGCCACTGGTATTCGCCGCCGACCTGCAGCTTGCGGTGGGCGTTCGGCACCCGCGGGTAGGCGTGGCGGTGCCGCAGCCCGATCTCCTCGGCCAGGACGTCGAAGCCGACGCCGCCCAGGCGGGAGGTGGTGCCGGTGAAGCAGGAGTCGATGACCTCCTGGCTCAGGCCGAGCGCCTCGAAGATCTGGGCGCCGGTGTAGGAGGCCACCGTGGACACGCCCATCTTGGACATGACCTTGATGACGCCCTTGCCGTAGGCCTTGATGAGGTTGCGTACGGCCTTGCGCTTGTCGAGCTGGAGCGCGCCCGAGTCGACGAGGTCCTCGACGGTCTCGACGGCGAGGTAGGGGTTGACCGCGCCGGCGCCGTAGCCGATGAGCAGCGCCATGTGGTGGCACTCGCGGGCCTCGCCCGTCTCGACGACGAGCCCGATCTTGGTGCGGGTCTTCTCCTGGATCAGGTGGTGGTGCACCGCGCCGGTCAGCAGCAGCGCCGGGATGGGCGCCAGGGTCTCGGACGAGCCCCGGTCGGACAGGACGATGACCCGCGCGCCGCCGGCGATCGCCGTGGACGCCTCCGCCCTGATCTCCTCCAGGCGCCGCAGCAGCGCCTGGCCGCCGCCGGCCACGTCGTAGAGGCCGCTGATGACGTACGGGTGGAAGCCGGGCAGGTCACCCTCGTCGTTGATGTGGATGATCTTGGCCAGCTCTTCGTTGTCGAGCACCGGGTACGGCAGCACGAGCTGGCGGCAGGAGCTGGGGCCGGGATCGAGCAGGTTGCCCTCGGGCCCGAGCGTGCTGGCCAGCGAGGTGACCAGCTCTTCACGGATGGCGTCCAGCGGCGGGTTCGTGACCTGCGCGAACAGCTGCGTGAAGTAGTCGTACAGCAGGCGCGGCTTCTCGCTCAGCACGGCGACGGGCGTGTCGGTGCCCATGGAGCCGATCGGCTCGGCACCGGCCCTGGCCATCGGCGACAGGATGACGCGCAGCTCTTCCTCGGTGTAGCCGAAGGTCTGCTGCCGCCGGACCAGTGCCTCGTGCGTCGGGACCTCGCGCTGTCGCGCGGGCAGCTCCTCGAAGCGGACCAGCCCGGCGTGGAGCCAGTCGGCGTACGGCAGCTCGGCCGCGAGCTCGGCCTTGATCTCGTCGTCCTCGATGATCTTGCCGCGGGCGGTGTCGATGAGGAACATGCGGCCCGGCTGCAGGCGGCCCTTCCTGACGACGTCGCCGGGCTTGAAGTCGAGCACGCCGGCCTCGGAGGCCAGTACGACCAGGCCGTCGGCCGTCACCCAGAAGCGGCCGGGGCGCAGGCCGTTGCGGTCGAGCACCGCGCCGGCCAGGGTGCCGTCGGTGAACGTGATCGAGGCGGGGCCGTCCCAGGCCTCCATCATCGCGGAGTGGAACTCGTAGAAGGCGCGCCGCGCGGCGTCCATCTCGGTGTGGTTCTCCCACGCCTCGGGGATCATCATGAGCACGGCGTGGGGCAGGCTCCTGCCGCCGATGTGCAGCAGCTCCAGGGCCTCGTCGAAGCTGGCGGTGTCGCTGCCATCCGGGTCACAGATGGGGAAAAGTCGCGAAATATCGCCAGGAATGTGGGCGGACTTCAGCATCGCCTCGCGCGCCCGCATCCAGTTGCGGTTGCCCTTGACCGTGTTGATCTCGCCGTTGTGCGCGACGTAGCGGTAGGGGTGGGCCAGCGGCCAGCTCGGGAACGTGTTGGTGGAGAACCGCGAGTGCACCAGCGCGATCGCCGTCGCGTAACGGTCGTCGCTCAGGTCGGGGAAGAACGGCTCGACCTGCTCGGGCGTGAGCATGCCCTTGTAGACGATCGTCCTGGCCGACAGCGAGGGGAAGTAGACGTCGGCCTCGTGCTCGGCCCGCTTGCGCAGGCAGAACGCGAGCCGGTCCAGCTCCAGCCCCTCAAGCCCGCCGGGTCCCGACACGAACAGCTGGGCGAAGTGCGGCATGACGGCCCGGGCGCTCGGCCCGGGTAGTGCGCGATCGACGGGCAGTTCCCGCCAGCCGAGCACGGTGAGACCCTCCTCGTCCGCGATCTCCTCGATCAGGCCGACGGCGATGCGCCTGGCCTCCTCGTCGATCGGAAGGAAGGCGATGCCGGTCGCGTAGGCGCCGGCGGCGGGCAGCGCGAACGGCACTGTCGCGCGGTAGAACTCATCGGGGATCTGCGTCAGGATCCCGGCTCCGTCGCCGGTGTCCGGCTCGCTACCCTTGGCCCCCCGGTGATCAAGGTTGCACAACGCCGTCAGCGCCTTGGCCACGATGCCGTGACCACGGCGTCCAGCGACGTCGGCGACCATGGCGACACCGCAGGCATCGTGCTCACCGGCGGGGTGGTAGAGGCCCTGAGGCTCGGGGAACCCGAGGTGGGCAGCAGGCATTGAATCCCTCCCGTCGTCATCGTCTGTCTCGAACTGCTCTACAGGCGGGGACGACGTTGGCCCTGCTGCATATCGTGGGTAGAGGTTACAACACGCTGCCGGATTGGTGCCCACCACGTCCGCAATGCGAACATTTGGGCTGGTCCAGCATCCGAACTCTCTATCCCAAACTCTGGGCGAGGCCGGTGTCATTCCCGCTTCCGGCCACCTGTATGCGGCAGGAATGGCGATTTCTTTGCCGGCCACGCCCGGGAGGGCGGCTCGCCGCGCGTGCTTCGCCGGCGTGCGTACGGAATCCCTCACCCTCGATAGGGTCTGGACCATGGACCGTGACGGGGTGGAGCGGCTGCTCCGCGAGGCAGGGGCTGACAGCAGGCGGCTGAGGCACGCGCTGGCGCTCCTGTGCGAGGGCCGGTGGTGGAAGCTGGCCGGCCTGGTCCGCGAGACCGCCACATCGAGGCGCACCATCGAGGCGCTGCTGCGCGAGCTGCCGCTGGAGCGCTCCGGCGACGCCTTCCGCGTGCCGCTCGCCCGGACCCACGCCTTCCAGGACCTCTTCGCCGTGGCGCCGCCGCCGGAAGACCCCGTCGCCCATCTGCTCCCCCACTACTCCGGCGTGCTCGACCGCCTGAGCACCCTCGTCGCCGGCGCCCCGCGCGCCCGTCACGTCCTCGACCACGTCGCCGCCACGCCCGAGACCGTGCTGCGGCGGGCGCTGCTGCTCGGCGCCCGGTTCTGGCTGCCGGGAGCGCGCCTGCTGTGCGTGGGCGACCACGACCTGACCTCGCTGGCCGTCAAGCTCGTCCACCCGGAGACCGACGTCACGGTGGCCGACATCGACGAGCGCATCCTGGCCTACATCGACGAGCAGCGGCTCGGCGTCCGCACCCGCTGGGCCGACCTGCGGCTCGGCCTGCCGGCCTCGGCCAGGGCTCACGACCTGGCGCTCACCGACCCGCCGTACACACCGGAGGGGGTCGGCCTGTTCGTGGCGCGCGCCGTCGAGGGGCTGAAGGACGACGGGCGGGTGGTGCTGGCGTACGGCGCGGGCGAGCATATGCCCATGCTGGCGTTCAAGGTCCAGCAGGCCTTGGCGGACCTCAACCTCGCCTACGAAGCCATCTATCCCGACTTCAACCGCTATTACGGCGCGGAAGCCATCGGTTCGGCCGCCGACCTGTACGTTCTGCGGCCCACCACCAAGACCCGCCCGGCCGTGACGTCCCGCCTGAGCCGCCAGACCACCGCCATCTACACCCAGGGCCCACAAGCCATAGAAAACGCCCAGAAGGGCATTTCAGCCCCAGAGAGGGGCATTTCAGGCTTCGAGCCCGACCTGCTGGTGGGCGAGTGGCCCAAGGACCTCACCCAGGCCCGGGTCAAGCTGCCGACCTGGCTCGCCAAACCGTACGCCGCCGCCTCCGACCGCGTGGCCGTCGCCCTGCCACCGGGTATGGAGGCCGCGCTCCCCCGCCTGCTCCTGGCGACGCGCGCCTCCCACGTACGCGTCCTGGGAGCCGATCTGCCACCCCTGCCCGACGTGCTGTCCACCGTCTACACGGCCAGCGCCGACGAGGGGCGGCTCGACGCCGTACGCCTCCCGCAGTCCGGCGACCCGGCGGCCCGCGTACTACGCAGAATCCTCGACAACGGCCACGCCAAGCTGGCCAACACGTGGCGCGAAGCCCTCATCGCGGCGGCCCGCGACCAGGGCACCACCCTCACCAAGAACGACGCCCGGGCCCTCATCCGCGAGGCGGCCCCCTGGTCGGACGACCTGACCCCGTTGGAGGCGCCGCTGCACCGCCTGTCCGCCCTGCCGGACGCGGTCACCACAACCGTCACCTCCCTGACCACCACCGCCCCCTGAGCGCAACCGAACATCAACCTTCGAACCGGCACAATTCCCTCGCCTCCCCCGAGCCCGACCGGACCTCCACCGGCGCGTCCTCCTCCTTGCACCTCGCACACCCTCAGCCGCACCGGCTGACCGCCGTCGCAAGCACGCCGGAGACACACCTTGTGCAGCCGACCAGTCAGCCACCGAGAACGGGCTCTGCACCGGGCCCTGCACCAAGTCCAACCCTTAGCCCGGAGCCGAACTCCAAGCCGGATCCGGACCCGGAGCCCAGAACCGGACCCCCAACCCAATCCAGACCCGGAGCCAAGAACCCGACCCCCAACCCAATCCAGACCCCAAGTCAAGAACCGGAGACGGGCCCAAGCCGGTTGGGTCAGGTGGCGGCGACGACGCGGTCCTGGACGACGCGGCCCAGACCGTCGAGGGCCACCAGCGCCGCCAGCAGTTCCTGCGCGGGCGCGGAACCGCCGACCCAGCTCACCGTTACGTAGTGGCCCATGGCTCGGGCCTGCGCACGACTGCCGGCGGCCTGGAAGGGGATGCCCTGGCGGACGAACCCGTCCTTGCCGAGGGCCGAGACCAGCGCGTCGGCGGCGCGCCCGTCGCCCATGTTGAAGATGACGAACTGGCCCGCGGTCGACTTTCCCTTGTAGACGGCCTGGAGTGCCTGCGTGCAGCCGGAGGCGGAGGCGCCCCACAGGACGTCGTCGCAGTCGTCGAACTGCTGGGTGCTCTCCAACCGCATGTCGCCCACGGTCTTGACCGAGGAGGTGAAGACCTCCTGGGGGGTGAGCGGGGCGGCGTCGTTCTTGCGGTCGTCGATGGCAGCGTAGAAGGCGGAGGTGGGCTCGGCGTGGAGGGCGGACGGACGGGGGGCGTCGCGGCGCAACCACCACCAGCCGGCCGCGGCGATGACCACCACGCCGGCGATCGCGACGGAGATGACGAGACGACGTGACATCAGGCCGGCGGCCCCGTGAGCGAGACGACCCTGCGGTAGACGGGCTTCTCCGCGCCGCGCAACGCCAGGGTCAGGGAGACGAAGTCGTCTTTGGCGGTCGGCTCGGCGCCGTCGGTCCTGCCGAGCCAGACAAGACCGACGTAGTGGCCCAGCGCGTAGCCGCCCGCCTCGGAATAGCCTCCTTCGGGGAAGGACGCCTTGGAGGAGGGCAGGGGGATCGTCCACCCGCCCCGATAGTCCGTCTTCAACGATTCCACCAGGGCGGCGGCCGACTCGCCGTCCTTCAGGTTGAGCAGTGTGTACTGGCCGACGTAACGCCCGTCGGAGCTGGCGTACAGGCCGCGGGCGGCCTGGCTGCATCCGGCGTCGGCGACCTGATCCACGACGCTCTGACCCCACAGGGCCGCCGAACAGTCGGAGTCGAGTTGCTTGGCGACCAGCTTGAGCTTGAGTTTCTTGGTGACGGTGAGTTGCTTCTCGCCGAACACTTCCTTCTTCGTCAGCGCACGTTTGTCCTTCGTCCTGTCGGTCAGCGGGGCGAACAGTTTCGGCGAGCTCCATCCGTGGAAGATCCGCGGCAACGTCGAGCCGGGCGCGATCACGGCGGCGCTGGTTCTCTGTTGCGGCGTGTACTCGCCTAGGGACCCCACGACGAACACCAGCCCAGTGCCACCCGCCAGCACACCCACGACCACGGCGATGATCACGAGCAACCGCTGCTGATCCGGGCGCAGGCCCCAGGCGGTGAGCACGGGGAACTGCCAGTCGGACGGAGGTGTACGCCGCCGCTTGCGCGAGGGCGTGCCCGCCCCCCGGCCACCGGGCGCGGTCTCACCCGAACCGCCGTCCTCCTGCAACGGCCACCCGGCGCTTCCCCGGAGCTTGACCCTGCCTCCGGACCGCTCGGCACGGCCGGCCCGCCTGCCGCCGCCCGATGTCCCGGCTTCGTGCTGCCCGGCACCATCCCCGTCGTCGGGCCAGGCCGCATCGCCCCGCCCGCCGTCGCTCCAGCCTTCCGCCCCACCAACGT
>NZ_SMLD01000008.1:0-118969 GCF_004352805.1 Nonomuraea mesophila | reverse complement strand
GCGTCGGATGTGTATAAGAGACTGCCTCCGGCCTCGGAGACGGCGCCGCCGACCTGCCCGGCGGCGCCGTCTCCGAGGCCGGAGGGTGCTCGGACGGCTGCTGCTCACCCGTTCAGCAGGACACGCCGTGAACGATCCGGCCGGTGCGCGGAGCATTCTTGCGGCATCCGCGCGGGACGACGGTTCGAGGTAGTGTCGTGATCAGGGTCTCTGGGCGGTGTTGTCGCTCTCGGTCCTTTTTGTGTTGTACGGAGCTCGGAGGTGATCACGGTGCACCCGGTCTAGCGACGGCCCCAACCAGGGGCGTCACGGAGCCGAAAGGTGACCGTATGAGCAAGACCGACAAGACCCGGCCATGGTGGGTGCGGATGGCCGACACGCCGCTGACCACCTGCCTGCCCGTGCATGATCACCGTTTCGGGCCGTGCACGCTGCCGGACGAGATCGACGCGGACAGCGCCGACTGGAAGCGGGGCGGCTGTTTCTGGGGCCCTCCCGGCTACCACGTGCTCGTTGTCGACGCCAAGCGCGCCTCCCGCGAGTGGCAGCGCTTCCGTCGTGAGGACCGCCGCCGCAGCCGCCGCCAGGCCCGGCGTGAGCTGCGCGAACACCACACCTATCGCATTCGTCTCGACGAGGACTGAGTACGCGGCGAGGGCCGGATGTCAGCGGGCACTGTCGTTCGCCCCGGTCCGGCCGCCCCTTCGCCCGGGGAACGGTTCGGGGCCGCTGTCAGGATTCCGCCTCGGCGCCTCGGGTAGCTGCCGTTCCGAAGACGCGGTCTCCGGCCCTGAGGAGCAGGCATGCGGTGGTGCACCTCCCTCGTACGGTCCGGGCTGGCCGTCACGTTCGGCGCCGCCGCCCGGCTGCGGCGAGGGCGCCCGCTCCACCCGTCCGGGCTGATCCTGCGGGCGCGGCTGCGTCTGCACGGGACGCCGCGACCTTGGGGTGCCCGGTTCCTCGACCAGCCGCTGACCCTGCAAGGGATCGCGCGGCTGTCCCGCTCCACAGGTGTGCCGCCGCCGCTGCCCGACATTCTCGGGCTCGCCCTGCGCTGGGAGCAGGAGGGCGAGACCGCCGACCTGCTGCTGGCCACCACCGGTCACACCGCGCTCGGCCGGCGTGTGCTGCGGCCCTCGACGCGCTGGACGGGGATGTACGGCTCGCTGTTCCCGTACCAGGTGGGTGAGCGCAGGCTCCTGCTCGGCGCGCTGCTTCACCTGCCCGCCGGACTGCCGGCCACGATCGACGCTCTCGCGCGGGCGGTCGAGCACGGCCCGCTGCGCGCGGAGTTGCTGGCCGCCGGCCCGGGGGGACCGTGGAGCCTGTTCGGCCAGGTCGAACTGTCCGGCCCGGCCGCCGGGGACGCGGAGCTGCCGACGCGGTTCAGCCCTCTCCGCCGGCCCATCCCGGGTCTGCGGCCGGCGGGATGGCTGAACGAGGTACGCGACGCCGCCTACGTGGCGGCCCAGCGGACGCCGGATCCCGCGGACAGGGCCGTCACCCGCGCGGTATGACGCCGACCCGCCGGGCCCAGTCCTCGTACGCGGTGGCCAGTTCGGCGACGAGGCCGGGGTGGTGCCCGGCCAGATCGGTCAGCTCGGAACGGTCGGTGTCCAGGTCGTACAGCTCCCATGGCTCCGCGTGCTCGCGCACCAGCTTCCACCGCCCCCTGCGTACGGCGGCGTTGCCCAGGTGCTCCCAGAACAGCCAGGTGTCCTCGACCGGGTCCCCGCGCAGGGCGGGCGTCATGTCGCGCCCCTCCAGGGGCGGCACCTCGCGTCCCCGGTGTTCGCGCGGATAGGTGACGCGGGCGGCGGCGAGCAGGGTGGGCAGCACGTCGGTGAGCTGGAAGGGCGTCCGGACGGTCCGGCCGCCGGTCAGGCCTCCGGCGGGCCAGTGCACGATGAACGGCGTCGCGATGCCTCCCTCGTGCACCCAGCGCTTGTAGAGGCGGAACGGGGTGTTGGACACGTTGGCCCACGCGGGGCCGTAACTCGCGTACGTGTCCTCCGGCCCGGGGTCGACGCCCGGGAGGTTGCCGACCCGCAGCTCGGCGCCGTCACGGGTGGCCGCGGGCACGATGTGGCGCCTGGCCCGGAACTCGCCGGGGTCGCCGAGCGGCAGGATCTCGGCGCAGCCGCCGTTGTCGGACAGGAAGACGACGATGGTGTCGTCGGAGACCCCGGACGCCGCGAGCCGGTCGAGGATCCGGCCGATCCCTCGGTCCATCCGTTCCACCTGGGCGGCGTACACCTGCATGCGGCGCGCCTCCCACGCCTGGTGCGGCGCCGACGCCCACGGTGGTTGCGCGGGGTCAGGCGCCGACAGTGCCGACTCGGCGCCGAGCAGTCCTTCGGCGTGCAGCCGGTCGAGCCGGCGGGCGCGCAGTTCGTCCCAGCCCTCCGTGTAGACGCCGTCGTATGCGGCGACGTCCTCCTCGGGGGCGTGCAGCGGCCAGTGCGGCGCGGTGTAGGCGACGTAGGCGAAGAACGGCCGGCCGGCGGCGGCCTCCCGGCCGATGAACTGCACCGCGTGGTCGGTGATCGCGTCGGTGTAGAAGAAGCGCGGATCGCGGGTCTCGGCGCTCGCGTCCTGCTCGCCGCGGTGGAGCGTGGCCGGGTCGTAGTAGCTGCCGCAGCCGCTGAGCGTCCCGAAGAAGTCGGAGAAACCCCGCCGCGTGGGCCACGAGTCAGCCGGTTCCCACAACGGCCCGCTCAAGTGCCATTTTCCTGACATGCCGGTGGCGTACCCGGCGGCCCCGAGCAGCTCGGCGACGGTCACGCAGCGGTCGTTGAGGCTGCCCGGATATCCTCCCGGCGCGTTGTTCCCGGCCAGGACGCCGATGCCGGTCTGGTGCGGGTGCAGCCCGGTCAGCAGCGAGGCGCGCGACGGGCTGCAGCGTGCCGTGTTGGCGAACTGCGACAACCGCACCCCGGACCGGCCGATCCGGTCGAGGTTCGGGGTGCGGATCTCGCCACCGTAACAGCCGAGGTCGGAATATCCGAGGTCGTCGGCGAGGATCAGCACGATGTTGGGGCGCCTCACGTCCACCCCGCGTCCCCGTCCCGTACGCGCAGCCAGGCGGCCGTGTCCGGGCCGAGCGGGGCGCGCTCCTCCGCGTGCGCGTCGCTGCGCAGGAGGGTGACCGTGCCCTCGGGCAGCGGCACCTCGGCCGCGCCGAGGTTGACGACGCACCCGAAGGACGGCCCCCGCCGCAGACGCAGCACGGAGCCGGCCCGGTCCACCCATTCGAGCTCCTGCGGCACGTCCAGCTCCCGCCGGATCCGCAGCGCCCGCGCCACCAGCCCGTACGTGGAGTCCGGGTCGTCCATCTGGCCGGCCGCCGAGAGCCGCCCCCAGCCGGGAGGCTGCGGCAACCACGGGTCCGCCGACCCGAACCCGGCGCCGTCCGGCTCGGGCGTCCACGGCAGCGGTACGCGGCAACCGTCGCGCCCCCGTCGCCGCCCGCCGGACCGGGTCCAGATCGGGTCCCGGAGGCGGTCGTCGGGGATGTCCATGTGGTCGGGCAGCCCGAGCTCCTCGCCCTGGTAGAGGTAGGCGACGCCGGGCAGCGCCAGCATGAGCAGCAGCGCGGCCCTGGCGCGGCGGCGGCCGAGCTCCTCGTCGACCGGGCCCAGTTCGTGGCCCGATCTCCCCTGGTGCTTGCGGGTGTCGGCGCGGCCGTAGCGGGTGACCGTACGTTCGACGTCGTGGTTGGACAGCACCCAGGTCGGCGGCGCGCCGGAGAGAGCCATCGTGCGGAGCGTGGAGTCGATCACCGTGAACAGGTCGCCGGCGTCCCACGCCGACTGCAGGAACGGGAAGTTGAAGGCGGTGTGGAGCTGGGCGGGCGCCACGTACCTGGCCAGGCGGTCGGGATCGGCCACCCACGCCTCGGCGACGAAGACCCTCGGGGGGTCGTAGGCGTCGGCCACCTCCCGCCAGTCCCGGTAGATCGCGTGCACCCCGTCGCGGTCGCGGTGCGGGTGGTCGGGCACGTCGGTGAGGACGAGCAGGTCCTCTTCGCGGTAGCCCAGGTCGGGATAGCCGGGGTGTTTGACCAGGCCGGTGGCGACGTCGATGCGGAACCCGTCGACCCCGCGGTCGAACCAGAAGCGCAGCAGGTCGAGGAACTCGGCGCGGACCTCGGGATCGGACCAGTTCAGGTCGGCCTGGGTGGGGTCGAACAGGTGCAGATACCACTGCCCGTCGGGCACCCGGGTCCAGGCCGGGCCGCCGAACGTGCTGCGCCAGTCGTTGGGCACGACCTCCCCGCCGGCTCCCCTGCCGTCCAGGAAGTGGTATCGCGCCCGTTCCGGGGAGCCCGGAGGTGCGGCGAGCGCGGCCTGGAACCAGGGGTGGCCGGTCGAGGTGTGGTTCGGCACGATGTCGAGGATCACCCGCAGGCCGTGCCGGTGCGCCTCCGCGACGAGCTGCTCGGCCTCGTGCACGTCGCCGTACTCGGGGGCGATGGCGCGGTAGTCGGACACGTCGTAGCCGCCGTCGTTGCCCGGCGACGCGTACCACGGGGTGATCCAGATGGCGTCGACGCCGAGCCCGGCCAGGTAGCCGAGGCGGCTGCGGATGCCGGCGATGTCGCCGATCCCGTCACCGTTCCCGTCCGCGAAGGACCGGATGTAGATCTGGTAGATGACCGCGGTGCGCCACCATTCGACGTCAGCCATCGGCGCCTCCGATCAGTTCCGGCTCGAAGTCCGTCAGGAACTCGCGCAGTGCCGTCAGCTCGCCGTCGTCGAGGGTGCGCAGCGGCGGGGCGACCGTCGGGCGGCACAGGCCCCGCAGGGCCAGGGCCGCCTTGACGACCGGGACCCCTGGGCGGATCCGGTGCACGCCGAGCAGCCGGACGACCTGTTTCTGGGCCAGGGCGGCACGCTCCTGGTCGCCGGCGCGGTGGGCGCCGGCCAGTTCGAGCGCGAGGCGCGGGGAGAGGTTGGCGATGCCGGGGGTGATCCCGTCGGCGCCGGCGGCCAGCGCGTCGAGCATGGCGCCCTCCGCTCCCTGGCTGACGCCGAAGCCGGGCCGGTGGCGCTTGACGTCGAGCCACCGGCGCAAAACGTCGGCGTCGCCGGAGCTGTCCTTGACGCCGGTGACGTGCTCCATGCCGGCGACGGCCGCGATCGGGCCGGCCGAGAACGGCGGTGCGTACTTCGGGATGTTGTACGCGATCACCGGCACGTCCGCGGCACGGGCGGCCCGGTAGTGCTCGACGATGTCGCGTTCGTCGTGGTGGAAGTAGCAGGGCGGGCTGAGGGCGATCGCGTCGCAGCCGGCCTCGGCGGCGAGTTCGGCCCGCCGGAGCGACTCGCGGGTGCCGGCGGCGGAGACGTTGACGACGACGGCGCCGTCCGGCGCCAGCCGCCGCCAGTGGCCGACGGCGTCCTTGAGGAACGTGCCGATCTCGGCCGTCGGGTGCAACGGCCCTTCGCCGTTCGTGCCCAGGAGCATGATCTTCGTGATGCCCGCGGCGGCCAGCGCGTCGAAGTAGCGCAGACCGGCCGCGAGGTCCGGACGTCCGCTCTCGCCGATCGGGGTCACGGCGGGGACGATCACACCTGACACGGACATCAGTACCCCCGGATCTCCGGCCAGGCCAGCTCCACGCCGTCGGCCTTCAGCCTGCCCTGGAACGCCCGCAGGTGTCCTTCCTTGCGCCGGACGTCGTGCGGCTCGACCGTCTCCCCCAGGCAGTAGGCCACCAGCGAGGCCGCGGCCTCCCCGATGTTCCACTCCACGGGGTGGAGCCGGTAGCAGCCGTTGGTGATGTGCGTGCTGCCGATGTTCTTGCCGGCAGGCAGCAGGTTCCGCACCCGTACGGGCAGCAGCGCGCCGAGCGGGATCTGGAACGGGCAGCTCGGGACGTCGATGTAGTTGTCGCCGCCCGTCGAGGGGTGCAGGTCGATCCGGTACATGCCGACGCCGACCGTGTCGTCGTACGGCGTCGCGCCCGCCTCACCCCGTACGGCGAGGGAGACGTCCTGCTCGACGACGGTGTACTCGGCCCTGATGCGCCGGGACTCGCGGATGTAGGGCGCGGCGGCGAAGCCGTCGGGGGTGTCCATGACGTCCGGCCGCAGCCGCAGGCCGGGCCAGCCGCGCCCGCCGTCGGGCCGCGGCGCCTCGGTCTGCAGCCAGTACAGCATGCTCGCCGACAGCTCACGCGCGCCGGCGAGGTGGCGGGCCTTGTCCTCCTCGCTCACCCCGATGAGGGGCCCCTCCACGTAGTCGATCATCGGCCAGTTCACCAGGGTGACGTCGCTGGTGACGAAGCCGGGCTCGTACTGCTCGCGGGCGACGGCCCGGCGGAACTCCCACAGTTCGCGGTCCCCCGGGTCCTGGCTCTGGTCGGCGAGCACGGGGCCCGACCGGATGTTCGGGGTGAACGTGCGCGTCAGCGGCTCCCGCGTGCGCGGGTCGGGCGCGGTCAGCCCGATCTGCGGTCCGGGCCAGTAATCGGGACGGTACGTGCTCCAGTGGTCGTAGTTCGCCGGCCGGTCGATCACGTGGTTCTCGCCCTCCTGGTGGTCGACCGCGAACACCCAGGAGAACGCCTGCATGTTGCCGGGCTGCGCCTCCCCGGGCGCGCTCGGCTCGCCGGTCTCGTGCCGCGACTCGAACCCGGTCACGTGCTCCACGCCGGCGAGGGGCAGCAGGTCGCCGAGTTCGGTGGCGTCCAGATAGTACGGGCTCACGATGTGCACGAGACCGCCGTCCGCACGGTCCACGGTCACGCTGCGCACCCGGTCGCCCTCGGTCCGCGCGGCGACCGGCCGCGCACGGAGCAGGATGCGCAGCCGGCCGCTGCTCAGGTAGGGGTCGACCAGCGCGCGCAACACCGCGCCGCTGACCCGCGGCTCGTGGCACAGCGCGCCGACCCGGCCGAGCCCGGGGTTCAGGTGCGGTTCGTTCCTGGCCGACACGGTGAGGGGGTACCAGGTCCGGTAGTGGTCGCGGACCGCGTTCCGGTACCGGCGGTAGGAGGTGGTGCACCCGAACTGCTCGATCCACCTGTGCTCGTCCGGGGGCACGCCCTGGCTGGTGAACTGCCCGCCGATGCGGTCGCCCTCCTCGGTCAGCACCACCCGCAGCCCGTGGCGCAGCGCCGCGAGCGCGGCGGCGACCGCGCCGACGCCACCGCCGATGATGGCCAGATCCGCATCAGTGATCCGCGATTCCAACGTTCCCCCTGGTTGCATGTGAATTCAGGCGCCCTCTAGGTCGAGGGCGGCGTCGAGAAGTTTCCTGGTGTAGGGATGGCCGGGCTGCTCGAACAGGTCGTCGGCGGTCGCGGTCTCGACCAGGCGGCCCCGGTGCATGACCGCGACCCGGTCCGCGATCTGCCGTACCACCCCGAGATCGTGGGTGATGAAGAGGATGGCGAGGCCGCGGGCGGCGCGCAGGCCCGCCAGCAGCCGCAGGATCTGTGACTGCACCGAGACGTCGAGCGCCGAGACGGCTTCGTCGCAGACCAGCAGCCGGGGCCGCAGGGCGAGCGCGCGGGCGATGCTGACCCGCTGGCACTGGCCGCCGGACAGGGCCGTGGCCCGCCGGGTGGCGACGTCGGGGTCCAGGCCGACGTCGGCGAGCAGCTCGTCGATCGCGGCGTCCCAGGTCAGGCCGTCGGGTGCGGCCGAAGGGTGGGTCCGCCAGGTCTCGGCGATGATCGACCGCACGGTCATCCGGGGGTTGAGCGAGGCCGCCGGGTCCTGGAAGACCATCTGGATCGCCCGCCGGGTCGCCGGTGAGCGTCGGGTCACCGGGCCGACCGGGGCCCCGTCGAACAGGACCGTCCCCTCCTGGTGTGCCTGGAGTCCGACGACGCAGCGGGCGACCGTGGTCTTCCCCGAGCCCGACTCCCCGACGATCGCCAGGGTCTCGTCGGCGCTCAGGTCGAAGGAGACGCCGTCGACGGCGTTCGGCGCGCTGCCGCGCCTGCGCTCCCTCCTGCTGTGGAAGTTGACCACGAGGTCGCTGACCTCGACCAGGGCCGATGCGCTCACGTTTCCTCCGGGAAGTGACAGGCGACCTGCCGGCCGGCGGCGACCTGGCGCATGTGCGGCACCTCGCTCGCGCACCGGTCCTGTGCCTTGGCGCAGCGCGGATGGAAGGGGCATCCGCTCGGGCGTTCGGCCGGGCTCGCCGGGCTGCCCGGCAGCGGCTCGGCGATGGCCGTCTTGCTGCGTACGGCGGGCACGCTCACCACGAGCGCCCGCGTGTACGGGTGCGCCGGGCTGTTGAGCACCTCGCGGCCGCTGCCGGCCTCGCAGATCCGGCCGGCGTACATGACGACGACCTCGTCCGCCACGTGGGCCATCACCCGCAGGTCGTGGCTGACCAGCAGCATGGCCGTGCCCTCCTCGTCGCGCACGCGCCGCAGCAGCGCGAGGATGCGGGCCTGCACGGTGACGTCGAGCGCCGTCGTCGGCTCGTCGGCGAGGATCAGCTCCGGCGAGCCGGCCAGCGCCGTCGCCACCATGGCCCGCTGGCGCAGCCCGCCGGAGTACTGGTGGGGATACTGGGCGTGCCGGGTCTCCGGGTCGGGGACGCCCACCCGGTCGAGCAGGTCGATCACGGTGCGGCGGACCTCCTTCGCGGGCATCCCGCCGCGCCGCAGGATCTCGCCGACCTGCCGGCCGATCGTCTGGGTGGGGTCGAGCGCCGCCTGGGGATCCTGGAAGATCATGGCGATGCCGCGCCCGCGCAGGCGGCGGCGGTCCTGCTCGGTCATGGTGACCATGTCGTCGCCGTGCCACAGCAGCCGGCCGGAGACCGCCGCGCCGGGCGGCAGCAGGCCGATGATCGCGCTCGCCGTCATCGTCTTGCCGCTGCCCGACTCGCCGATCAGGCCGGTGGTCCGGCCCGCGGCGACGGTGAACGAGACGTCGTCCACCACGCGGACCGGGCCGGTCGGGCCGGGCAGGTCGATCGACAGGTGCTCGACCTGGAGCAGCGGCGCCGGCTCCGGGTCAAGCTCCGCCGCCACCGGGTCGGTGACCTTGGACATCCGGCTCATGATGCGCCGTTGCCGATCCGGACGGTGGAGAAGTCCGGCGTCAGGTCCGGGGGAATGGTGAGGCCCTGTACGGACTTGTTCCGGACGTACAGGTTGCGGACGAACATGGGGTACATGCCGACCGCGTCATCCCAAATGATCTTGTTGGCCTGCGCGTACAGCTCCTGGCGCTCGGCGTTGTCGCTGGTCGAGCCCGCCTGGCTCAGCAGCTTGTCGAGGTCGGGGTTGCAGTAGCCCGTACGCTTGGCCGCGCAGGTGTACAACCGGCCGAGGTTGGTCGCCGCGTCGAAGCCGGCCGTGCCGAGCTGCTGGATGTTCAGGTCCCACTTCAGCGCCAGCAGGTCCTGCAGGAAGACCGCCGCCTCCTTCTGGGTGGGCTCCGCCTTGACCCCGATCTTGGCGAGGTCGCTGGCCACCGCGTCGGCGAACTGCTGGAACTGCGGCTGGGAGAACTGCATCCGGATCTTCTGGTCGTAGTCCCAGCCCGCGTCGTCCAGGGCCTTCTTGGCCGCGGCGGGGTCGTACGTCACCGGGGTCTGCGGCGCGTAGCCGAGCACGTTGGGCGTCACCACCGAGTTCGCCGCCGAACCCGTCTCGGGGAACAACGACTTGATGATGGTGGCGAAGTCGACCGCCTGCCAGAGCGCGCGCCGGACGGCGGCCTCCTTCAGGCCCTTCTCTGAGCCGTTCATCCACATGGTGATGACGCCGCTGCCGGAGTCTTTCTCGACCACCAGGTCGGTGTTGCCCTTCAGACCGGCGAGCTGGTCGTCGGGGACCGCCCACGTCATGTCCACCTCGCCGGTCTTCAACGCGGTCATCCGCGCCGCCATCTCCTGGATGCTGCGCAGCTCCAGGCGGTTCAGCGCCGGCTTGCCGCGCCAGTGGCCGGGGTTGGGGGCGAGCACCAGGCTCTGGCCGGGCGTGAACTTCTCGACGACGAACGGGCCGGAGCCGATCGGCTTGGACCAGTCGCCGTCCTGGTGGGCGGCGGGGGTGACGTAGAAGGTGATGAGCTTGCCGAGCAGAGCCGGGTCGGGGTCTTTCGAGGTGATGACGACCTTGGCCGCACCGCTCTCCTTGGCCTTGTGGCCGGCGTAGTTGCTCGCCATCGCGCCTTTGAGCGCCTGCAGCCGCTCGAAGGAGGCGACGACGTCGGCGCTGGTGACCGGCGTGCCGTCGGAGAACTTCACGTCCTTGCGCAGCGTGAAGGTCCACTCCGTGGCGTCCTCGTCGGCCTGCCACGACTCTGCGAGCACGCCTTCGAACTGCCCCTTCCCCTTCGTACGGAGAAGCGGGCTGAAGATCGCCTTGGCGGCCACCTGGGTGCCGTTGTCCATGCCGGACGCGCCGTGCGGATCGAGGTTCTCGATCGGGGTCCACACGGCGACGGCCAGCTCCTGTGCCACGGCGCCACCTGTCGACGGACCGCCGGTGGTGGTGCTGCAGGCGACCAGCCCGGCGATGGATACTGTCGCGGCGGCGAGGGCCACCGCACGACGAAGCC
This sequence comes from Nonomuraea mesophila, assembly GCF_004352805.1. Classification (NCBI taxonomy): domain Bacteria; kingdom Bacillati; phylum Actinomycetota; class Actinomycetes; order Streptosporangiales; family Streptosporangiaceae; genus Nonomuraea; species Nonomuraea mesophila. The sequence continues at coordinate 108,428 of NZ_SMLD01000008.1, read as the reverse complement.
GAACGGGCCTCATGGAAATCCCTCCTGACATTGGCTCAGCGGCTCGTGCCGAGGCGCTGGGTGAGATGGTCGCCGAGCAGGCCCGTGCTCACCACGAGGCCGGTCAGCGCCAGCCCAGGTAGTGCGGAGATCCACCAGGCGGTGTCCAGGTAGTCCTTGCCGTTCGCGATGACCTGGCCCCAGGAGACCGTGGCCGAGGGCAGGCCGAGGCCCAGGAAGCTGAGCCCGGCCTCCGACAGCACCGCGCCGGCGAACTCCGTGGTCGCCAGCGCGGTCACCGGGCCGATGACGAACGGGACGACGTGCCGGATGATCACGACCGGGGTGGGAACGCCGATCAGCCGCGCCGCGTCCACGTACGGCCGTTCGCGCAGCGAGAGGGTGAGCCCGCGGGCGAGCCTGGCGAAGCCGACCCAGCCGGCCACCGACAGCGCCAGGACGACGACCAGCATGCTGCGGTCGAACAGGCCCGCGATCACGATCGCCAGCAGGATGCCGGGGAAGGCCATCAGGATGTCGATCAGCCGGGAGATCGCGACGTCGGTCCAGCCGGCGAGATAGCCGGCGAGCGTCCCGAAGGCCAGCCCCACCATCAGGCAGGCGGCCACCACGGAGATCCCGATGATGATCGACGTCCTGGCGCCGTGGACGAGCTGGCCGAGCATGTCACGGCCGGCGCCGTCGGTGCCCAGCAGGGCGACCGTGCCGTCCGACCTGACCGCCCCTATCGGCAGCAGCCGGTCGGCCACGCTGGTCGCCACCGGATCGTAGGCGATCAGCAGCGGGCCGATCAGGCCGACGACCAGGTAGACGGCGAGCACGGCGGTGGCGACCGCGGCGGCGGTCGGCGTGGACCTCAGGCGTACGGGCCACAACCGTGGCCGGGCGGTGATCGCGCTCATGCCTTCGCCCCCAGCCGTACCCGCGGGTCGAGCCGGGCGGCGATCAGATCCGCCGCGACGTTGCAGCAGACCACGATGACCGCGATGAGGAGCACGGCGGCCTGCACGATCGAGTAGTCGCGGTTGGTGACCGCCGTCACCAGCAACGAGCCGAGGCCGGGCCAGGTGAAGACGCTCTCCACGATCACCGCGCCGCCCAGCAGCGTGCTCACGTGCAGCGCGCCGACGGTCACGACGGGGGTCGCCGCGTTGCGCACCACGTGCCCGGTCACCACTTCACGGGTGCTGAGCCCCTTGGCGTACGCCCGCTGCACGTACGGCTCCGCCATGGTGTCGGCGACGCTGCTGCGGGTGATCCGGGTGAGCAGCGCGGTGAAGGGGGCCGCGAGCGTGAGCGCCGGGAGCACGATGTGCGCCGGGGTGCCGACGCCGGCGCTGGGCAGCAGCCTGAGCTGCAGCGCCATCACCAGGATCAGCATGATGCCGATCCAGAACGGCGGCATGGAGTAGAGGGTGAGGGCGAACCCGGAGATCCCGCGGTCGATCCACCGGCCGCGATGGGCCCCGGCCAGCGCTCCGAGCACGACGCCCGTCATCGCTATGACGGTCGCCGTCAGGGTGAGCTCGACCGAGGCCGGCAGCCGGGACAACACCAGCTCGGCGGCCGGCTGCCCGAAGCGGTAGGACTCGCCGAAGTCGAGCGTCACCAGCTGGGTCAGGTAGTGCCAGTACTGCACCGGCAGCGGCTGGTCCAGGCCGAGCCTGGTCCGGGCCGCCGCCACCTCGGCCGCCGTGGCGTCCGGTCCGAGCAGCACGAGGGCCTGGTCCCCGGGGGCGGCCCGCATGATGAAGAACACGAGGGTGGCGGCCCCGAAGATGATCAGCACTCCGGTCGCCGCCGTGCGCAGCGCGTACCTGGTCATCGGCGCACCACCCGGCTGATCGAGTTGCCGCGCACGTCGGTGCAGGGCACGACCAGCTGGAGGGGCGGCTGCTCGGCGCCTTCGAGCAGGTTGACCAGCAGTTGCACCGCTGCTCTGCCGATCTCCACGCGGGGGATCTCGAACGAGGTCCAGATCCTGGTGGCGGTCGGCGGCGGCGCGGAGCCCAGGAAGGCGACCGACAGGTGGTCGGGGATGCGCAGGCCGGCCGCCTCGGCGACCTCGGCCAGGGCCAGGCCGGTGGCGTTGTCCTCGGAGGGCTCGACCAGGACCGCCGTGACCCCGTCCCGGACCCAGCCGGTGACCCGGTCGGTGCCGATGTCCGCGGCGCCGGAGGAGAACTCGGCCACGAGGTCGTCCGGGCGCAGGCCCGCGGCCTGCGCGCCCTGTCGCAGCCCGAGCTCGCGATCGTCGCCCGGCTCGGCGCCGTCGGTCTGCCGCAGGAGCAGGATGCGCCGGTGCCCGAGCGCGGCCAGCTCCTCCACGAGGGCCGCGGTCGGGGTGACGTAGTCGGGGGCGACGTAGGACAGCTCGGTGCCTTCGATGTCGCGCCGGCCGATGAAGACGAAGGGGAACCCCTCCTTGGCGAGGTTCGCCAGGTCGTCACGGGAGATGTGGCGGCCCAGCAGGACGCAGCCGTCGGCCTTCAGCAGCGCGTTGCGCCCCCTGGCGTAGACCCCGCCCTGGGCGGTGTTGGCCGAGGTGAACAGCAGCAGGTCGTAGCCGAGCCGCGCCGCCTCCTCCTCCACCCCGAGCAGGAACGGGTGGTAGAAGTCCCGCTGGTCGACCGGGAACACCGACTCGAACGTGTAGAGCCCGATGGTCTTGACGGTCATCCCGCGCAGCGCGCGGGCGGCGGGGTTGGCGGCGTACCCCAGGTCTTCGATCGCCTGCTGCACGCGCCGGCGGGTCTCCTCGGCCACTGGCACACCGTCTCCCCCGTTGAGCACGAGGGAGACCGTGGCCTGGGAGACTCCGGCCCGCTGGGCGATCTCGACCTGGGTGGGGCGACGGGGCCCCGCACGTTTGCGCATAACGATCCACTTGACTAATACGTAACGACTCCGAGGCACTCTAGAGACCCGGAGGGCGTCAACACAAGGGGTAGATTTCCGCAAGATGGCGCAAAGCGGACTCAGAACGGACGCATGCCGCCTCTTGTAAGCCGGATATCACGTCTGTACGATCCACGATCTATACGTATCAACCCGCCTAACAGGAGGTAGGGGCCATGCCCGAGGGCACCGATCGTCGAGCGCTCTTACGGATCGGCGGTGCGGCGCTGGGCGCGGCCGCGGCCACCGCGTCATGGGGAGCCTCCCCCGTGGCCGCCGCGACCGCGGACCCGCCGGAGATCGTCACACCCCAGGAGTTCGGCGCGCTGGCCGACGGGAAGCACGACGACACCGAGGCCATCGAGCAGGCCATCAACGCCAAGCGCACGCAGTACCGGATCGTCGTCTTCCCGCCGGGCACCTACCGGATCACCCGGACCATCGTCATCCCCGACGCGTCCGACGAGAACTTCAACCGCATCCAGCTGCGCGGTTACAGCACCATGACGAACCGCGCGTCCATCATCCAGGTGGAGCACGACGGCGTGGGCATCGACGTACGGTGCTCGCTGGCCGCCATCCACGGCCTGGCCTTCGTCGCCCCCGCCAAGACCGAGAACAACCGGGCGCTGCGCTTCGCCGGCGAGGTCAACACCGACGACACCGACGCCGCCATCCTCGAGTGCACGTTCATATCGTTCAAGCTCGCCGTCGAGCACGTCGGCCGTGGCCTGTACTTCTCGCACAACCTCGTCGCCCTCTGCACCACCGGCATCAGCCTCGCCTGGCCGACCGACGAGGTCGGCGGCGGTCCCGTCCACGTCCCGCCGTACGGGTTGCGCAAGTGGCTCATCACCAACAACCACTTCCACAGCCCGTTCCAGGCCATCGTCACGGAGGGCGCAGAGGACGCCGACTTCCGGGGCGCGATCATCCAGGGCAATCTGCTCGACATCGGCCGGCGCCTGCTGATCGGGAGCCTCACCAACTCCACCATCAGCGGAAATATGGTGGAGAAGGGTGTCAACGGGCCGATCATCGAGATCACCAGCGGGGGCCACAACCTGACGATCGCCGACAACGTGCTCGGCGGGTTCGAACCTCCGCTGAACGAGGGCCCGAGCGCCATCCAGTTCTCCAGCGGCGTCAAGGCCCAGAACGTCACCATCAGCGGGAACACCTTCAACTGGCTCAACCACTCGCCCATCCGGTTCGAGAACGACGCCAGCAAGATCACTATCGCGAACAACTCGTTCGACCACTGGAACCTCGACGGCAGGTCTGACGCCGCCGCGATCAGGGTGGCCGGGAAGGCGACCGCGTTCAGCGTCATGGGCAACGTCATCTCGGCCGACCCCGCCGACCGGCCGCCGATCATGACCACCGGCGGGCTGCACGGGTCACACGTCATCGGCAACGCCTCCGCGCACGTACCGCTGGTCGCGGGCACGGTGGGGGCGGACTCGTTCGTGCAGGCGAGCCCCGGCCGGTTCAACCGGATGGAGGTCGCCCAGCCGCTGGGCGCGGCGGCGAAGGTGGTCAGCACCTCGACCCAGAAGCCCACGGTGGGCGAGGACCACTACGGCTCGTTCGTCGTGGAGGGCAACAACGCCAACCCGGGCGTCAAGGGCGGGCTGCGGGTGGTCCCGGTCAACCAGTCGGGATCGGGCGCCACCGAGTTGCTCTGCTCGACCACGAGAACCAACGAACTGGTCTCCATGGTCTCCAGCGCCACCGGGCTGATCCCGCCCGCCGACAACACACGTGACCTGGGCAGCGCGGAGCGGCGGATGCGCACCGTGTACGCCCACCAGGTGTCGCTGGCCGAGCACGCGCCGGGCGCGCTGCCGGACGCGGCCGAGCACGTCGGAGGCATGATCATGGTCCGCGACCCGAAGATCGGCAAGCGCGGTCTCGCGCTCTCCGACGGGGAAGCCTGGCTCAGCGTCGCGCTCGGCCCGAAGGTCTGAGCGGTCCGGGTGGCGCCGATCCGGCTCGCTCCTGACACCCGGCCGGACGTCTGGCGGGGCGGCCTGGCCTGGACGCGTGAGGGCGGCGCGTGGCAACCGTGGCGGCTGCCGCCCGGCCGGATCGCCACCGCCCACGCCCCCGGCCTGGTCACGCGGGCGCGCATGCCGGCGGGGGTCCGCGCGGTCGTCCGTACCGACGCGAGCGCGCTGGAACTGCGCACCCACGCCGCCGGCGACGACGTGACGTCGCTGGACGTGGTCGTGGACGGCGCGCTGTGGCGGCGGACGGCGCTGACGGCGGGGGCGGGGGTGGCGGCGAGCCGGGTCGCCCTGCCGCCCGGCGCCAAGGTCGTCGAGGTGTGGCTGCCCCAGTTCGGCGAGGTCCGGACGGGACCCCTCGTCCTGCACGGCGCGACGTACGCCGCCGCCGTGGACGAGGGGATCCGCTGGATCGCGTACGGAAGCTCGATCACGCAGTGCCGCTCGGCCGCCGGCCCGAGCGAGACGTGGCCCGCTCTCGTCGCGCGCCGCCTCGGCTGGGATCTCACCTGTCTCGGTTTCGCCGGGGAGTGCCACCTCGACCCCGTCGCCGCCGGGGCCATCGCGCGTAGGCCCGCCGAGGTGATCTCGTTGTGCCTCGGGATCAACGTGTACGGCGCCGCGAGTTTCGGCCCGCGCACGTTCGCCGGCCAGGTGTCGGGGTTCGTCCAGGCGGTCCGCGACGCGCATCCGCGGGCGCCGATCGCCGTGCTCACACCGATCGTCTCGCCGGACCGTGAGCGGCTGCCCAACCAGGCGACGATGACCTTGGACGACGTCCGCCGCGCCGTCGCCGACGCCGTGACGGCGCTGCGCCGACGCGGCGACACCGGCCTCCACCTCATCGACGGCCCGAGCGTCCTCGGGGCCGGCGACGCCCACCTCCTCCTGCCCGACGGCCTGCACCCCGACGCCGCCGGCTACCGCCTCATGGCCGCGCGGCTCGCCCCCCGCCTCGCGGGGTTGCGTCCCGCCCCACCACGGGTAGACTCACCCGACAAACCAGTGTGACCGCATCGGAGAGGTGGCGACGTGGCAACGAGACGCACCCGTGGGCCCGGAGCACACCACGAGCAGCGGCGCAACGAGATCGCCGACGCCGTGCTCGCCATCGTCGCCGACCGAGGCCTGGCCGCCGTGTCGCTGACCGAGGTGGCGGCCCAGGCCGGCATCTCGCCCGGCCGGGTGCAACATTATTTCCCCGCCAAGCGGCAGCTCATCGAGGCCGCCTTCGAGCGGGGCAACGAGCTGTCCAGCGTACGCATCAGGCAGCGGGCCGGCTCCGACCTCGACGCCGCCGATCCGCGCCTGGTGCTCACCACCGTGCTCACCGAGCTCATCCCGTACGACGCCACCACCGAGGCCCACATGCGGGTACGCCAGTCCTTCCACGCACTCGGCTTCGCCGAGGAGAGCATCGCGGCCAGAATGCGCGTCCTGTACGCCGAGTTCCACCGCCGGCTGGCCGACCTGATCAGAAAGGACCAGCGAGCCGGCCGCGTCTCCGCCGAGGTGGACGCCTCCGGCACCGCTCTGTCCCTCGTAGCCCTGGCCGAGGGGCTCGCCGCCTACGTGCTGACCGGCGTCGCCCCCTCCGCCGTGGCGCGTGACCGGCTGCTGGACGAGATCGCCGCCCTCTACGCCCGCGGCACCGGGCGGGCGTGACCGCTTCTGATCCGCCCACCATCGGCGCCCTCCACGCGGTGGGGGGATCAGCGCGCCGGTCCGGGCAGGATCGGAGAAGCGCAGGTCGGGGCGCCGCGGCTACCGTGACGGTATGGACATCACCATTCACACCACCTTCCTGCCGCACGCCGACCCGGAGGCCTCCCTGGCCTTCTACCGCGACGCCCTCGGCTTCGAGGTACGCAGCGACGTCGGGCAGGGCCTGATGCGCTGGATCACGGTCGGCCCGCCCGGCCAGCCCGGCACGTCCATCCTCCTCGCTCCCCCCGCCGCCGATCCCGGCATCACCGAGGAGGAGCGCCGCACCATCCAGCAGATGATGGCCAAGGGCACCTACGGCTGGATCCTGCTGGCCACCAGCGACCTCGACGGCGTGTTCGCGAAGGTGCTGGCCGGCGACGCCGAGGTCGTCCAGGAGCCGACGGAGCAGTCGTACGGCGTGCGCGACTGCGCCTTCCGCGACCCCGCGGGCAACCTGGTCCGCATCCAGGAAGTGCGCTGAGCGGGCATCAACGAGAGGGGTTTGCTCATGTGCCATCCCGCATGGGGACGCGCGCTCACCGCGGCGGAGCGCCTGAAGGACCTCGCGCGGCTGCGCCGCGTACGCGACCGCATCGACAGGGAGTACGCCCAGCCGCTGAACGTCGAGGCGCTCGCCCGCGGCGTGCACATGTCGGCCGGGCACCTCAGCCGCCAGTTCCGCCTCGCCTACGGCGAGTCGCCGTACGCCTATCTGATGACGCGCCGCATCGAGCGCGCGATGGCGCTGCTGCGCCGTGGCGACCTCAACGTCACCGAGGTCTGTTTCGCGGTGGGCTGTTCGTCGCTGGGCACGTTCAGCACCCGGTTCACCGAGCTGGTCGGCGTGCCGCCCAGCGTCTACCAGCGCCGCGCGGCGGGTGCCGCAGCGGGGATGCCGTCGTGCGTGGCCAGGCAGGTGACGCGGCCGATCAGAACCAGGGAGGCGCCCGTCGAGGAGCCCCAGCCCGCGTGACGGCGCGAACCCGAAGAGGAGGTGGTCCGGCGGCGGCTCGGGCGAGGATGTGTGCCGTCGGAGGGCTCCGATGTGCGCCAGCTCATAGTGCGCTGCCGGAATGTGTGTCCAAGTCACCTGGTCCAGCGGCCCGGCTGCCACTTAGCGTTCACGGTTACGGCGGTCTGAACGTGACTCTCGTCACGTCGTGACGCGCGAGGAGGGCGCATGGGAGCAGATCCGGAGGGGAGCGGGCACGGTGCCGCCCCGGGCGGATCCGTCCCCATCCTACGGGTGCGCGGCCTGAGCAGGGAGTTCCGCGGTTTCCTCGCCGTGGACGGCGTGGATCTGGACATCGCCGAAGGCAGCGTGCACGCGCTGGTGGGACCCAACGGCGCCGGCAAGACCACCCTGTTCAACCTGCTCACCGGCTTCCTGAAGCCGAGCGCCGGCAGCGTGCAGCTCGCGGGCGGCCGGGAGCTGGCCGGGCGCAGCCCCGAGGCGATCACCCGGCTGGGCGTGGCGCGCTCGTTCCAGATCACCAGCCTGTTCGCCGAGCTGACCCCGCACCAGCACGTGGAGCTGGCGCTGGCGAGCCCCACCGGTCTCGGCTGGCGGTTCTGGCGTTCCGACCGGGCGCTGGCCCGCTTCGCCGGACGCGCCGGGGAACTGCTCGACCAGGTCGGGTTGTCCGGCCACGGCCACGTGCCCGCGGGTTCACTGCCGTACGGGAGCAAACGGGCGCTGGAGCTGGCGCTGGCCCTCGCCCTGGACCCCAAGGTGCTGCTGCTCGACGAGCCGACCGCCGGGATGGGCGTGGAGGACGTCGACCGTACGAGCGAGCTCGTCCGCAAGATCCGTACGGGCCGGACCGTGGTCCTGGTCGAGCACAACATGAACGTGGTGGCCAGCCTGGCCGACCGGGTGACCGTCCTGCAGCACGGCAAGGTGCTGGCCGAAGGGCCGTACGCCGAGATCCGCCACGATCCGCGGGTCATCACCGCCTACCTCGGAGACTCCCATGCTGCGCGTTGACCGGCTGTCGGCCTGGTACGGCGAGGCGCAGGCCCTGCGCGAGGTGTCGATGCGGGTGGACGAGGGCGAGATCGTCACGCTGGTCGGCCGCAACGGCGCGGGCAAGACCACGCTGCTGCGCTGCCTGATGGGGCTGCACGGCGCGTACGGCAGGACCACGGGCACAGTGTCGCTGTTCGACGAGGACATCTCCGGCCTGGCCCCGCACCGCAGGGCCCGCCGTGGCCTGGGCTTCGTCCCGGACGACCGGGGCGTGTACGCCACCCTGTCGGTGGAGGAGAACCTGCTGCTCCCGCCGGTGACCAAGGGCGGCCAGGAGCCGTGGCCGCTGAAGCGCGTGTACGAGACGTTCCCGCCGCTGCGCGAGCGCCGCCGGTTCCCCGGGACGAAGTTGTCGGGCGGTGAGCAGCAGATGCTCGCGCTGGCCCGGGTGCTGCGCACGGGCGCCCGGCTGTTGTTGTGCGACGAGCCGACCGAGGGCCTGTCGCCGCTGATCGTCCAGCAGATCGGGGAGATCCTGCGCGAGGTCAAGGCGGCCGGGGTGACGGTCCTGCTCATCGAGCAGAACGTGCACTTCGCCGCCACCGTCGCCGACCGCCACTACCTGCTCGCCGAGGGCCGGATCGTCGAGTCGCTGGACAACGACCAGGTCCGCGAACGCGAGCACGAGTTGCTCGAATACCTCGGGATCTGACGACCACGACGCTGGGGAAACAGAGGAGTTGCCTTGATGAGAGTCACAGGTTGGGGCGGCTGCCTGGCCGCCACGGGGTTGCTGCTGGCCGGGTGCGGCGGCGGTCCCGGCGGTGGCGACGAGAAGATCAGTGACGGCAAGGTGGTGCTGGCCGTGCTGAACGACCAGTCGGGCATCTACGCCGACACCTCGGGGCGTCAGACGATCGAGGCCGTCAAGATGGCGGTGGCCGACTTTCAGGCGAAATATGGTGACAAGGCGGTGTCCAAGGCGATCGAAGTCAAGGACGCCGACCACCAGAACAAGCCCGAGATCGCCAACTCCAAGGCGCAGGAGCTCTACGACCGGCAGCAGGCCGACGTGATCCTCGACGTGCCGACTTCCTCGGCCGCGTTCGCCGTCGCCACCATCGCCAAGAACAAGAAGAAGGTGTTCATCGACGTCGGCGCGGCCAGCACCGAACTCGAGGGCAAGCAGTGCAACAAGTACACCTTCCACTACGGCTACAACAGCTACATGCTGGCCCACGGCACCGGCGCCGAGGTCACCAAGGACGGCTCCAAGAACTGGTACATCGTCTACCCCGACTACGCGTTCGGGCAGGACATGGAGAAGACCTTCAGCGCGGCGATCAAGGACGCGGGCGGCACCGTGGTCGCGTCCGACCCGACGCCGTTCCCCAACGACAACTTCTCCACGTTCCTGCTCAAGGCGCCGAACCTGGACCCCAAGCCACAGGTGATCGGCACGATGCAGGCCGGCGGTGACCTCGTCAACCTGGTCAAGCAGTACAACGAGTACAAGCTGCGCGACAAGGGCGTCGGGCTCGCGGTCGGGCTGCTGGCGCTCAGCGACATCCACTCGCTCGGGGCGGACGCCCTGGCCGGGACCCGCTACACCGACATGTGGTACTGGAACGCCGACGAGAAGTCCCGCGCCTGGGCCGACAAGTTCCACGCCAAGACCGGCAAGCGGCCGACCGCCAACATGGCGGCCAACTACTCGGCCGCCCTGCAGTACCTCGAGGCCGTGCAGCGCGGCGGCACCGACAACTCCGACGAGGTGGTCAAGCAGCTGGAAGGCCACAAGATCGAGGACATGTTCGCCCGCAACGCCACCATCCGCCCCCAGGACCACCTGCTGCTGCACGACGCCTACCTGTCGGAGGTCAAGCCGTCCAGCGAGGTCAAGGAGCCGTACGACTACGTGAAGGTCATCAAGACCATCCCGGCGGCGGAGGCGTTCCAGCCGCAGCCCGACCCCGCCTGCAAGCTGTAGGCGGCCGGCGTGCTCCAGCAGGCGTTCAACGGGCTGGTGGGCGGGGCCTTCTACGCCCTGCTCGCCCTCGGCCTGTCCGTCATCTTCGGCATGCTCGGCGTGGTCAACCTGGCCCACGGCGCGTTCTACATGCTCGGCGCCTTCGGGGCATTCATCGCACTCGACGCGTTCGGGCTGAACTTCTGGATCGCCCTGCTGCTGGTGCCGCCGCTGTTGGGCGTCGCCGGGATCGTGCTGGAACGGCTGTTCATCCGGCGGCTGACGCCGCTCGACCCGCTCTACAACTTCCTGTTCACGTTCGGGCTCGCGCTCATCCTCCAGGACCTGGTCAAGCGGGAGTACGGGGTGAGCTCGCAGCCCTACCCGAGGCCGGAGGCGCTGAACGGCACGGTCGACCTCGGGCTGTTCACCTACCCGGCCTACCAGGTGTTCGTGCTGGCCGTGTCGGTGCTGATGTGCGTGGTCGTGTGGCTGGTGCTCACGCGCACCCGGGTCGGGATGATCGTCAGGGCCGCGACCGAGCGGCCCGAGCTGACCCGCGGGCTCGGCATCGACGTCGGCCGGTGGGTGACCCCGGTGTTCGGCTTCGGGATCGCGCTGGCCGCGTTCGCCGGGGTGCTGGCCGCGCCGATGCGGGCGGTCAACCCGCTCATGGGCGCCGACCTCATCATCACCGTGTTCGCGGTCGTGGTGATCGGCGGCCTCGGCTCGGTGTTCGGCTCGGTCGCGGCGGGCTTCGCCGTCGGCCTGGTGTCGGCCCTCGGCAACCTGTACGTGCCGGCGCTCTCGCAGATCCTGGTGTTCATCCTCATGGCCGTCGTGCTGCTGTGGCGCCCGGCCGGGCTGTTCGGACGCGAGGAGGCGTTCCGGTGATCCTGACCAGGCTGGCCCGCTCGGGCCGGGGCGGATGGCTGCTCCTCGCCGCCGGGCTCGTCGCCGCCTTCGCCCTGCCGTGGCTGATCTACCCGCCGGTGGCGCTGGACATCGCCTGCTGGGCGCTGTTCGCCGCGTCGGTGGACCTGCTGCTGGGCTTCACCGGGCTGCTGTCGTTCGGGCACGCCGCGTTCTGGGGCGGGTCGGCGTACTGCACGGGCCTGATCGCGCTGCACACCGGGATGCCCTTCCCCGTCGCGATCGCGGGCGGCGCGGTGTTCACCGCGCTGCTGGCGCTGCCGATCGGTTTCCTGTCCGTACGGCTCAGCGGCATCTATTTCGCCATGGTCACCCTGGCCTTCGCTCAGATGATCTATTTCGTGGCCAACCAGTGGAGAGACGTCACCGGCGGGGAGAACGGCCTGCAGGGCATCCCGCGCGAGCTGTTCGGGCTCGACCTGTCCGACTCGTTCTTCTTCTACTACGCGGGCCTGCCGTTCGTGCTGGCCGGGCTGTTCGCCGCCTGGCGGATCGTGCGTTCGCCGTTCGGCCGGGTGCTGGTGTCCATCCGCGCCAACCCCGACCGGGCGCGGGCCCTCGGCTATCCGGTCGACCGCTACAAGCTGCAGGCGTTCGTCCTGTCCGCCGCGCTCGCCGGCACGGCCGGCGGGGTCTTCGCCATCGGCCACGGCTTCGCCTCGCTCGAAGGGGTCTACTGGACCACCTCCGGGCAGGCCGTGATGATGGTGATCCTCGGCGGGATCGGCACGTTGTGGGGCGGCGCCATCGGCGCGGCCCTGATCGTCCAGCTCCAGGACTTCCTGGCCACCGCCGGGTTCGCCGAGACCGGGATCATCACGGGCACCATCTTCATCGTGGTCGTGCTGCTGTTCCGGCGCGGCATCTGGGGAACCGCCCACCACCTGCTGGTCACCCGCCGTACGCCCGCCGCGCCCGCCGACGTGCCCGCCGAGCCCAGGAAGTCCGTCGACACCCCTGCCTGACCGTGAAAGCCCGCCCGTTGCATGGGTGAACGCCCTGTGACATCACCTATCTCCCCCGCAGCCTGGTAATTGGCGATCCGCACGACTTGACTAGTGCCCATTGTGAAGCGCGAGTGCTACAACGATGGGCAACGGTGTGAACAGGCGCAGTTTCCTCCAGCTTCTCGTGGACGGGGCCCCGCTGCCCCACTACGACGAGGTCCTGCACGACGCGGTGGCGAGCGCCGCCTCACCCGCCGAGATAGCCGATCTGCAGGCCGAGCACACGCTCGCCCTCCAGCTCCGCGACACGCTGGAGAAGCGGCGCAGCCGCCACGAGCAGCAGCGGGCGCTGGTGGAGTGCGCGAAAGAGCTGGCGGAGGACCGCAGCGACCCCGACACGATCCTGAGCCTGATCGTGAGCCAGGCGCAGCGGCTGCTCGGCTGCGACATGGCCTACCTGAGCCTCAACGACAACGAGGGCCGGGCGACCTGCATGCAGGTGATGGTGGGCGCGACCTCCTCGGCCTGGAAGGACGTCAGGATCCCGTTCGGGATCGGCATCGGCGGCAGGGTCGCCGCGACGGGCACGCCGTTCTCGACGCCCGACTACTTCAGCGACGAGCGCTTGACGCACGATCCGGCGGTCGACGCCTCGGTCAGGGCGGAGCGGCAGGTGTCGATCGTCGGCGTACCGCTGCGCACCAGCGCCGTCATCGGGGTGTTGTTCGCCTCCAACCGCACGCCGGGCTGGTTCTCCCACGACGCCATCGCCCTGCTCGGCTCGTTCGCCACGCTCGCCGCGACGGCCATCGAGCAGGCGCGGTCGAGGCACGACCGGCAGCAGACGCTGGCGGCGCTCCGGCGGGAGAACGCGGCACTCCGGCAGCGCGCGGCCGACCAGGAGCGGGCGGTCGCGGCCCACGACCAGAGCATGGCCATCGTGCTGCGCGGCGGCGGCGTGCAGGAGGTCGTGGCCGCGGCGGGCGACCAGCTCGGCGGCGTGCTGGCCATCTTCGACGAGTTCGAGACGCCGGTCGCCTGGACCCCCGGGGCGTCCGACGAGGTGCTGAAGGCGATGTCCGCCGCGGTGGGCGGCGCCGCCGGTCGCTCCGCCGCCGCCACCCACGACGGGACGTACTGGGTCACCGGCCTCGTCGCCGGCACCGAGAACCTCGGCACGCTCGTCTGGGGACCGCCGACCGCGCCCTCCGAGGTGGGCGACCTGGACCGGCGGCTGCTCGCCAGGGCCGCCGTCGTCGCCTCGCTGCTGCAACTGTTCAGCCGCAACCTCGCCGCGGCCGAGGCCAGGGTGCGCGGCGAACTGCTCGACGACCTCCTCACGCCCACCCCGCGTACGTACTCGTCGCTGGCCGAGCGGGCACTGCGGATCGGTTACCAGCCGCAGAAGCGGCATGCCGTGGTCGTCGCGCACATCCGGGCCGAGAACCGGCGCGGCCTCGCCTCCGTCGCCTCCGACCTCGCGGCCGCCCGCGACGGCCTGAGCACGGTACGCGACGGGCAGGCGATCCTGGTCGTGCCCTCCGACGACCCGTCGCTGACCGGCCGCCAGACGGCACGCTCGATGACCACGCGGCTCGGTTCGCCGGTCACCGTCGGCGCCGCGGGACCGGTCGACGACCCGGCCGACCTGCCGAGCGCGTACGCGGAGGCGCTGGCCTGCGTCCAGGCCCTGCTCCGGCTCGACCGGGTGGGCGTCGCGGCCACGGCCGACGACCTCGGGTACGCCGGGCTGCTACTGGGCGACGGCGCGTCCGCGGTGCGCTTCGTGGCGCGGACGCTCGGGCCGGTCATCCGGCACGACGAGCAGCGTTCCACCGCGCTGATGGAGACGCTCGAAACGTACTTCGCCACCGGGCAGAGCCTCGCCGCCAGCGCCAAACGCCTGCACATCCATCCGAACACCGTCACCCAGCGGCTCGACCGGGTCAGACGCCTGCTCGGCATGGACTGGAACAGCCCTGACCACACGCTGGAGATCCAGCTGGCGCTGCGGCTGCACCGGCTCCGCCGCGAACTCGACGACTGACCACCGCCGGTCCGCCGCGGCCGGCCGAAACGGTGAGGAAACAGCCGGCGGTGCATAAAGGAGGGCGACCGCCGAAGACCCGGCACGCCGTACGGCCCCGGTGGCCCTGCGCCGGGTCGTGCTCCGCCGAAAGGACGTCGACCAGTGAAGCGTGTGGCAGTGAACCGCGGCCTGCTCTCCGGAGCCCTGCTGCTGGCCTCCCTGACGGCCGGCCTGCCCGCCGCCGCCGAGTCAGGGGTCTCGGCCATCACGTGGCAGGCGTGCCCCGAGTTCTCCGACGAGGACCTGCGCGAGCAGAACCTCAAGGAGGAACAGTTCGCCGAGTTCAGGCGGCTGCTCGCCCGTACGGACTGCGGGACGATCCGCGTACCGCAGAACTACGACGAACCGCGCGGCAAGCAGATCACCGTGGCCCTGACCAGGTTGCGGGCCTCCGACCGGAAGAACCGCCTGGGCAGCATCGCGCTCAACCCCGGCGGGCCGGGCGGCTCCGGCTACCTGATGCCCCTCCACCTCGTCATGAGGGGCGCCAAGGGCCTGGACGAACGTCACGACCTGATCGGCGTCGACCCGCGCGGAGTCGGCCGCAGCACCAAGGTGAGCTGCCCCGACATCCCGCGCGGCACGCCCTCGCCAGGGCCGATCACCGAAGCGCACGCCAGGCAGGCCTACGCCGCCATGGTCGACTGGAGCGAGCAGTGCGTCCGGCGGGACCCCGCGTTCCTGCGGCAGCTCACCACCCCGAACGTGGCCCGCGACATCGACCGGATCCGCGCCGCCCTGGGCGAGCGGAAGATCGGCTTCTTCGGCGTCTCCTGGGGTACGTGGCTCGGCGCGGTCATGCGGACCATGTATCCCGCCAGGATGGGACGGATGTGGCTGGACAGCGTGGTCCCGCCCCGTTCCTGGCAGGACTTCGATACGAATGTCCAGGCCAACGCCGCGGACCGCAACTTCCGGCGCATGGCCGCGTGGATGGCCGAACGCCACGACACCTACGGCCTGGGCACCTCCGAACGGAAGGTGGTCTCGGCCGTGGAGGACATGGTCAGGCGGTACGACCGCGAGCCGCTGTCCTTCACCGACATCGACCTCACCGTGGACGGCGGGCTGGTCTCCCGGGCCGCCGGCCGGCCCAGCGGCCAGTGGCCCAGGATGGCCCAGGTGCTCAAGGAACTCGCCGACGCCACGGGCCCGCAGGCGCCGCCGGCCGTCAAGGAGGCGTTCGGCAGACCGGAGGGCGGAGGCGGAGGCGGGGACACCGGCACCGACAGGACGGCCGGCCGCGCGTACCACTGCAACGAGGACCCGACCCCGAGCACGATCGAGTCGAGCTGGAAGGACTACCAGCAGCGGCTCAAGCGGTATCCGGTGACCGGCCGGACGGCGAACTTCGTACACATGTGCGCGGGATGGCCGCTGCCGGCGAAGACGCCGACGGTACGTCCCACCGGCACCTCGCTCATGTTGTCCGGCCACCGCTACGAGACCGTGACGCCGTACGAGTGGGCGCGGGCCATGCGCGCGGCCATCGGCGGAACCCTGGTGAGCATCGACGACGACGTGCACGGCTCGGCTGCCCAGGTGCCCGGCTGCGCCGCGAAGGTGATCGCCTACTTCGAGACCGGCAGGCGCACCACCACGTGCCCGGGAAAGCAGGCTCAGCAGACCTTGTAGGCCCGCCGCGAGGAGTTGTACGAGCAGGAGTCGATCAGCTTCCCGGCCGGGTTCCGCAGGTAGGCGGTGTCGCTGGTCTGGTTCCAGATGTAGGCCAGCGTGCCTCCGCTCCTGCCCCAGTAGCGGGTGGTGCCGGTGTTCTTGCCCCTGCCGGTGCGCAGGGTGACCGTCTTCCCGGCTTTGAGGGTGAACGTGCCGAACCTGTAGATGTGGTCCTGCCGCCTCGTCGCGTCGCGGACGGTCCAGCCGGCGAGGTTGACGGCCTTCCTCGTCATGTTTCTGAGCTGCACGTACTCGCCGTTCAGGCTGCTGTTGGCGCCGAAGTCCGGCGAACCGGGCGAGTCATAGTAGATCTTGGTGATCTGGACGGCGGGGGCGGCGGCGTAGGCGGGCTGCGCGGCGGCGGCGACGGACGCGGCTAACAGGGTGGCGGTCACCAGGGAACGGGTACGCACAGCGACGACTCCTGGGTGGTGGGACATGATGTGGAACGATCCTATTGATGATCGCCCCGCCTGAATGGACCGTTCCCGTATCGGTTTGGTGTCCCATGCGCGGCTTGACTCTTTGTCGACGAACGTGCGCGGGTGCGGTGAAGGTGGGAGTGACTGACCCTGGTTGAGGTGTGCAGGGTCGGTACAGACTCGTGACCATGCCTCGGCGACCCGGCTCTGCACATTCTCCCAGGTTGGCGGCCGACCGACTGGGATCGCGCCTTCAGGCCGCGCGGGACATGGCGTTCGTGGGGCGTGCGGAGGAGCTCGCGGCTTTCCGGTCGGCACTGTACGGCGGCGGCTGCAACGTCCTGTACGTGCACGGTCCCGGCGGCATCGGCAAGTCGGCCCTGTTACGTCGGTTCGCGTGCGAGGCCACGATGGCGGGCCGGGCGGTGTCCCTGGTGGACGGGCACACGCTGGAGCCGTCACCGGCGGCGTTCGAGGCCGAGGCCGGCCGGGTGCTCCATGACGCGGACGCGGTGCTGCTGGTCGACGACGTCGAACGCCTGCAGGGCCTGGAGGGCTGGCTGCGCGAGCGGTTCCTGCCGCGGGTGCCCGTGGGGGCGCTGGTGGTGATCGCGGGGCGGTGCCCGCCGGACATCCGGTGGCAGGCGGACCCGGGATGGGCGGGGGCGCTGGAGGTGCTGCCGCTGCGCGACCTGCGGGCCGATGACGCGCGGGCGCTGCTGGACTCCCGAGGGGTGCCGGCCGAGTCGCGCGAGCCGCTGCTGGCCTTCGCCGGCGGTCATCCGTTGGCGCTGCTGCTGGGCGCGGCCGTGGCGGTGAAGGACGGCGGAGCCGGCAGGTGGACACCGAACCAGGACGTCGTGGCCACGCTGCTGGACCAGCTCGTGGGCGAGCTGCCGTCGGCGGCGCACCGGCTCGCCCTGGAGGTCTGCGCGCATGCGC
Source organism: Nonomuraea mesophila (assembly GCF_004352805.1). Lineage (NCBI taxonomy): Bacteria > Bacillati > Actinomycetota > Actinomycetes > Streptosporangiales > Streptosporangiaceae > Nonomuraea > Nonomuraea mesophila. The sequence goes on along the minus strand of NZ_SMLD01000008.1, from coordinate 90,866 downwards.
ACACGACGACGGAGGACCTGCTGCGGGCGGCCCTGCCGGACGACGCCGCGGCGTTGTTCCAGTGGTTGCGGCGGCTGCCGTTCGTGCAGTCGTGCGGTTCCGGGTTGTTCCCTCATGACGTGGTGCGCGAGCTGCTGGAGGCCGACCTGCGCTGGCGCGACCCCGAGGGGTACGCCGCGATGCACGACCGCATCCACGCCCACCTGGCGGACAAGGTGCGCACGGCGAACGACGCCGACGCGCTCGGCGCGGTCGTGGCACTGCTCTACCTGCATCGCGGCAACGGGGCTTCGGCCGACGTCCACGGCCACCGCGTCGAGGGCGAGTTCCAGGAGGACGTGCTGCGCGAGGAGGACGTCGGCACGTTGCTCCGGGTGGCGACGGCGGCCGAGGGCGCGGCGGCCGCGAGCTGCGCCGCCTTCTGGGCGGAACGGCAGCCGGAGGCGTTCCGGCTGTACCGGCGCACGGAGACCGGCGAACCGGCGGCCTTCTCCGCGTGGTTGCGCCTGGAGGAGCCCGACGAGGAGGAACTGGCGGCCGATCCCGTCGTGGCCGCGGCGTGGGAGCACGCGCGGGCCACCACGCCGTTGCGCGCCGGTGAGCATCTGGCGGTCAGCCGGCTGTGGATCTCGCCGTCGTACGGGTGTAACGCGCCGGTGATGGAGGTGATCCAGTGGCGTGTGATCGCCAACTGTCTGCGGGCCGAGCGCATGGCATGGTCATATATCGCGATTCGGCGGGCGACGGATGCGTGGACCGAACGCCTACGGCGATGCGGGATGCGCGACCTCACCGAGCGGCCCCGGCTGGCGGACGACCCGTACACCCTGTTCGTCCACGACTGGCGCGCGGTGCCGGCGCAGGCGTGGCTGGACCGCGTGAACCGCATGCTCGTCGCGGGTCCCGCCGGCGGTCAGGGCGCCGCGACGGCGGGCCTCGCGGTGTTGTCCCAGGCGGAGTTCGCCGAGGCGATCCGCAAGGCGCTGCGTCACCTGTGGCGGCCCGACGCGCTGGCCGCCTCCCCGCTGACGCGCACCAGGCTGATCGCCGAGCGGGCCGGCGACGCCCCGGCCACGGCACTGGCTGACCTGCTTCGGCAGGCGGTCGAGGACCTGCGCGAGGATCCGCGTTCGGTCAAGTTCCACCGGGCGGTCGCCGTCACCTACCTCCAGGACACGCCCACCCAGGAGGCGGCAGCGGAACGGCTCGGCCTGCCGTTCACCACCTACCGGCGTCACCTGATGGCCGGCATCGAACGGGTCTGCACCGCCCTGTGGCACCGGGAGCTGTACGGCGCGGACACGCCCGCGTACCGGCCGGGCTGAACGGCGCGGACACCGCCCGCGTACCGGCCGGGCTGAGCCGGCTCGTCCTGTTCCCTCCCGCCGGAGCTCTTCAATCCGGCAGGACCCGGGCCCGGGTCGGCCTCGAGCCGAAGCGCACCTCCGCGCCGGAACGCCGCCCGGCCTCCCCCTCCTCCGTCGTCGTCGTGCCCGCGCCCCGGACCGGCTCGATCAGGTCCTCCATCGTGCAGCCGAAGATGTCCAGCAGGGCCATCAGCATGCGCAGGTTGAGCCGTTCCGGCCGCTCGGCCACCAGCCGGTAGACCTGGCTCTGCGACAGCGGGAAACCCCGATCGGCCAGCAGCGGGCGCAGGTCGGTGGTGGCGTACAGGCCGCTGGCGGCCATCACCTCGCGCAGGCGCCAGCGGTAGTCGAACTCCGCCGTCACGCCGTTCCCCCGACCGTACGGACGCAGGCCGCCGTCGTCACGGCGAAGCTGTGCCCGACCTGCTTCTGCACGAACGCCAGGTCGGAGCCGTCCTCAAGGAGGTGCGCCATGTACGCCGTGCGCATGCAGTGCGGGGTCAGCGCCCGGTCCAGGTCGAGCGCGTCCCGGTAGGCCGCGAACCGGTCCTCGATCTCCCTGGTCCCGAGCCGGCTGCCCCGCTCGGTCAGCCAGAGCGCGCCCAGGTGGTTGCCGCGGTACCGGGGCCGGATGTGGTGCAGGTAGTCCTGGACCGCCTCCACCGCCCACGGCATCAGGCTGACGACCGTCCGCCGCTGCGGCGGGAGGCCCCTGATCCGCCTGCCGGCCCTGATGTCCAGGGAGCCGAACCGGCCCCACTCCGGAAAGCCGTCGTGGGGGCGGAAGTCGTCCACGTCCAGCCCCGACGCCTCCGAGCAGCGCAGCCCCCACGCATAGACCACCTTGAAGACGGTGGCGTCCCGGTAGCGGGCCAGAGCCCCCTTGTGGCCGTGGCGCAGGGCCACCTCCACCTGGTCGTCGGCGTGGTCGAGGAAGAGTTGCACCTCCTCACGGGTCATGGGCCGGCGCGCGGGGTCGCCCCGGTAGCCGGTGAGGTTCGCGTTCGCGCTCCAGTCGTTGAAGACCTGGGCCGGCGCCCTGCCGAAACGGGCCTCGCACTCCACCGGCCACCCGTGGCGCGGCGAGGTGACGTAGTCGCAGAAGAGCCGCAGCGCGCTCTGGTAGCGGCGCACCGTCGACTGCGCCCTGCGCCGCTCCACCAGGTGAGCGATCCACCTGCCGACATGCTCGGGCGACCACTGCCACGGGTAGGCGGCGGCGAACGTGGCGAACCGGCGTACCGCCTGCTCCCGGAAGGCGAGCGTCGGCGGCTGGAGGCGCCCCGCGGCGCCCTGCTGCCGCGACCAGCCCTCCAGCATCGAGTCGAAGACGACGGCTTCCTCGCCCGGCCCGGTGGCATCGCCATAGCCGTACATGCTCGTTCCCCCTCTGGTCCCCCGGATCCCGCATCGCGCCGAGCCCTACGGACGCCTCGATCAGCGTGCTCTCTCACCCGGGATCGTCCGGGTCGCCGGCAGCGGAATGTCCGCCGTCGCAGGCACGGCCTGCCCAGTGTCGGCTGTTCTCCTGGCCGGTTTTTAGTCCATTCGCTGTCCATTTCCTGGCCGGCTGGTTCGCGAACGGTGCCCCGATGGGCCTGTCCGGGCTTCGGTCAGGTCCGATGCGGAGGCTGGGTGCGGCGCTCCCAGGAGGACCGCGGCCTTCTCCCGTACGCCGCCCTGACCGAGGGTGGGCGCATGAGCGACGCGCCCCCTGTGCTGCCCTCCACCGTGCTGCCCTCCACCGTGCTGCCCTCCGCCGGGATGACCACCACCGGGGTGGCCTCGGTGTCGCGGGCCGGCCGCCGCTGGTGGCTCCTGCTGCCTGCCGCGCTGGCCGCCGGCCTCGTGATCCACGCCGTACACCCGCAGCTGACCGGCCGCCCCGCGGCGGGCACGGCCGCGCAAGGAGCGCAGCCGATGGCGGGACCCGGCGCGCTGGTGGTCGCCGGCGCCACCGTCCACGTCACACCGTCACGGACGGTACGCGGGGAGCTGTGGGCCGAGAACGGCAGGATCACCCACGTCGGCCCGCGCGGGGAGAACGCGTCCCGCCCGGCCGGGGCCCGGGTGATCGAGGCGGACGGCGCGTACGTCGTCCCGTTGCTCGTGGACTCCGCGGTACGCGCGCAACCCCCGGACCGGCGCGGCCACTACGACCTGGCCGTCGGCAACCCGGCGACCTTCGCCGTCACGCGGGCGCGCGTCAGCGAGTCGCAGATCAGGCGGATGCTGATGATCCAGCCGCGCGACCTGCTCGCCATCGCCACATCCGGACATGTCCACGCATGGCAAGGCCGGCCCACCCGCCCAGCCGGCACCCCCGCGCCGGAGCGCCGGACCTGGCACGGAGTCTGGGTCGACGACTCCCACGAGCTGGAACAGCACCTGCTCCCCGACGGCCGCTACACCGAGACCCGCCACGGCCGCACCGACGCCTACACGGGCAGGTACTGGGCCCTCGACGACCGCGTCACCTACCTCGACGACACCGGCTTCTGGGCCTTCGGGCAACTGGTCGACGGTGTCCTGCACCACTCCGGCTTCGTCATGCGCAAACGCCCCGGGTGAGCGCCGGTCACGCGGTGGCCGGCCCCGCTGGGCGAGCAGGTCGTTGAGCTGGGCATAGTCCACGAGCGCCGGCACGTCGTCGTACGTGCCCGTGTGGTGGAGCGCCCGGGTGGCGCGCAGGGCAGCGGAGTGTGCTCTTACATCCGTGTCAATGATCCGGTTACGGTAGAACGGTGTGATCACGAGGTGTTCTCCCCCCGCTCGTGGCTCGCCGTGACGCTCATCGCCACGCTCGTCGCCACGCTCGCGCCCGCCACGCCCGCCGCCGCCGGCCGCTCCCCGGCGAAGGTCACCGATCCCGCCGCCCACGTCGATCCGCTGATCGGCTCGGCCAACGGCGGCAACACCTATCCCGGCGCCGTCATGCCGTTCGGGATGATCTCCTGGAGCCCGACCAACACGGCCGGCGACCAGACGAACGCCGCCGGCTCCAACGGCTACGCCTACAACACGCCGCGTGTGCGCGGCTTCGCGCTGACCCACGTCAACGGCGCCGGCTGCCACCCTGGAGCGGCGGGAGACGTCCCGATCATGCCGTACGCCGGCGAGGTCACCTCGTCCCCCACGGCCGACACGAAGGACGCCGTCTACGCCGGCGACTTCAGCCACGACAACGAGAGCGCGCGCCCCGGCCGGTACACCGTCACCCTCGACTCCGGCGTCAAGACCGATCTGTCGGTGACGACCCGGGCCGGCGTCGGCGACTTCACCTTCCCGAAGGGCTCGGCCGCCAACCTGCTGTTCCGGGTGTCCAACTCGCTCAACGGCAGCGAGGACGCCGAGATCACGATCGACCCCGCCCGGCGTACCGTGACCGGGTCGGTGCTGACGGGCGCCTTCTGCGGCCGGCGCGCGAACGGCGGCGAGAACAACCGCAAGAGCTACTACCGGCTGCACTTCGCCGCGACGTTCGACCGCGCCTTCTCGGGCGCCGGCACGTGGGTCGACGGCGAACTGCGGCCCGGCACCACCAAGGCGAGCGGTGGCGAGGGCTACGCGACGGGCGCCGACCGCGCCGGACGCGGATCCGGCGGGTACGTCTCCTTCGACACCACGTCCGACGCCGACGTGCGGATGAAGGTCGGCATCTCCTACACGAGCCTGGCGGCGGCCAAGGAGAACCTCGCCCGTGAGATCGGCCCCAGGGACGACGTCGACGACGTGGCCGCCAGGGCCCGCCGCGCCTGGAACGAACGGCTGCGCACGATCGAGGTGGCCGGCGGCTCCGACGACCTGCGCACCACGTTCTACACCGCCCTCTACCACGCCTACCTGCAGCCCAACATCGCGAGCGACGTCTCGGGCACCTACCTCGGCAGCGACCGCGAGGTGCACCGGCTGGCGCGCGGCCAGCGGGCGCAGTACGGCAACTTCTCCGGCTGGGACCAGTACCGCGCCCACACCCAACTCCTGGCGCTGCTGGAGCCGCAGGTGGCCGGCGACTACGCCCAGTCGCTGTACAACCTCGCGCGGCAGAACGACGGCGTGTGGGACCGCTGGGTGCACGTCAACGGCCCCACCCACGTGATGACCGGCGACCCGTCGGCTCCGACGCTGGCCGGGTTCTACGCGCTCGGCGTGCGCAACTTCGACGTGCGCGGCGCCTTCGACTCGCTCGTCAGGCAGGCGACCGTGCCGCACCCTTCGGGGCTGTCCGACAAGGGCTGCCCAGGACAGTGCGAGGGCCAGCGTCCCAATCTGGCCGAGTACCTGCGGCTGCACTACGCGCCGCAGGACATCTGCCACTGCTGGGGCGGCGCCGCCGAGACGCTGGAGGACGCCACGGCCGACTTCGCGCTGGCCGACTGGGCCAGGCGGCTGGGCCGCAGGAGCGAGCACGACCGGCTGATGCCGCGCGCGAGCTGGTGGCGCAGCACGTTCAACCCGTCGGCCGGGGCCGAGGGCGGCTACCAGCAGGCGCGCAAGGCGGACGGGAGCTGGTCGTGGCCGTTCTCGCCCACTTCGGACGCCGGGTTCGCCCAGGGCACGAGCGCGACCTACACGTGGATGGTGCAGCACGACGTGTCGGGGCTGGCCACGGCCATGGGCGGCAAGGAGCGGGCGGCCGAGCGGCTCGACACGTTCTTCCACCGCCCCGACGGCTCGTGGGCGACGGGCGGCGACGGCTTCCGCTACGACCCGACGAACGAGCCCGGCATCCACGTCCCGTGGCTCTACAACGCGCTCGGGCAACCGTGGAAGACGCAGGAGACGGTGCGCGCGATGGCGTCGCTGGTCTACAGGACCGGCCCCGGCGGGCTGCCCGGCAACGACGACCTCGGCACCATGTCCGCGTGGTACGTCTTCGCCGCGCTCGGCATGTACCCCCAGACGCCCAGCCGCGCCGAGATGCTGCTGTCCAGCCCGATCTTCCCGAAGGCGTGGATCAGGCGCGGCGACGGCAGAACCCTCACGGTCACCGCGCCGCAGGCCTCCCCTGACGCGATCTACGTCCAGGGCGTACGGGTGAACGGCAAGCGCCACGCCCGTTCCTGGCTGCCGGAGTCGCTGGTCCGCAACGGCGGGCACGTCGTGGTCGACGTCGGCACGGCCCCCGACAGGACGTGGGGCACGGCCGCCCGCGACCTCCCGGTGGACCACGTACCGGCCGCGAAGGAGCCCGTCCCGAACCTGCCGGGCCCGTGCGAGCCGTCCGGCGGCTCCTGCCTGCACGAGCCGCAGTACGACGTGGACGGCGTGGCCACCGCCGACGCCAAGGCGCAGGGCAACCTGGACGGCAAGGGGTGGAGCTTCCCCGCCGAGCAGTTGCCCGCGCCCGGCCCGCGCACCGTGGACGGCGCCGCGTTCCTCATCCCCGGCACCTCGGGCACGGCGGCCAACTTCACGAGCCTGCGCGGCCAGCGCACCTACCTCACCAAGGACCGCTACAGCGCGCTCGACCTGCTGGTCACGGCCGTGAACGGTGACCAGCGGACCGAGCTCACGATCGCCTACGCCGACGGGAGCACGTCGTCCGCGCCGCTGCAGGTGACCGACTGGGCGAGCGCGTCACCGCACTTCGGCGAGCGGGCCGCGCTCACGACCGACACCCGCTACCACGTCAACGGCACTTCGGACGGGCGCAAGGTCACCATCTGGCGCGTGTCCATACCGGTCGACCCGGCCCGCGAGGCCGTCTCGTTCACCAGCACCCCGACCCCCAACCTGAAGGTGTTCGCCCTCAGCGCGCAAGAGACGGCCCAAGAGACGGCCCAAGAGACGGCGCAGAACGAGACCTGACCCGCCGGGCCGTCACGGCGGCCCGGCCAGAAAATCCGTCGCGGTGCCCGGCACGGGTGAACTAGCGTCGGCGGGCATGATGCTGCCCCGCGAACGACCCCCCTTCGTCGCCGACGAGCGCACGCAGCTCGTCGGCTGGCTCGACATGCAGCGCGCGATCGTGCAGTGGAAGTGCGAGGGGCTGTCGGAGGAGGACGCGCACCGCTCCGTCCTGCCGGCCTCGCCTCTCATGACGGTGGCCGGCGTGCTCTCCCACCTGCGCTGGACGGAGCACTGCTGGTTCGAGGCGCTCTTCCTGGGCCGGTCCACCGCCGGCAACCCTGCGTTCGACGAGGCCGCGGAGGAGGACGCCGACATGATCGTCGACGGCGTGCCGACGGCCCGGCTGCTCGACGACTACGAGCGCCAGTGCCGGACCTCCAACGAGATCATCGCCGCCCATTCGCTCGACGACGTCGGCAAGCATCCCGAGTTCCGCTCCGCCCAGGCGAGCCTGCGCTGGATGGTGATCCACATGGTCGAGGAGACCGCCAGGCACGCCGGTCACCTCGACGTGATCCGCGAGTTGCTCGACGGGAAGAAGGGCTACTACTAAAGCCCCAGCACCTCGGCGGGTTCGGCGATGATGCGCTGGATGATCATCCCGGCGGCCCCCAGCACCGCCGCGTCCGGGCCGGTCCCCGAGACCACGAGCGCGGGCGGGGCGCCGCGCATGTGCGCCAGCCTGGCTCCCAGCCCGTCGGCCACCGGCCCTTCCAGCCAGGGGAACACCGGCGCGAAGACCCCGCCGAGCACGATCATGCCCGGGTCGAGCAGGTGCACGGCCGAGGTGAGCGCCACGCCGAGGGCGTGCCCGGCCCGCTCACACGTCTCCCGCGCCCGCCGGTCGCCCGACTCCAGCCGCGACACCAGCTCGGGCACCGAGTCCAGCTCCCCGAGCAGTGTGTCCTGCCCGGCGTAGACCTCCAGGCAGCCCCGGCCGCCGCACCGGCACTCGGGCCCGTCGGGCACGACGACGACGTGGCCGAGCTCGCCCGCCAGCCCGAACGTGCCCCTGAACAGGCTGCCGGCCACGACGAGCCCGGCGCCGATGCCGATCTCGCCCGAGACGTAGAGGAAGTCCGTCTCCCGCGCGCCGAACCACAGCTCGCCGAGCGCCGCCAGGTTGGCCTCGTTCTCGATGGCGAACGGCAGGTCCACCAGGTCGCCCACCCGTACGTCCCGCCAGCCGAGGTGCGGCGCGCTGCGCAGCGTCTCGCCCTCGACGGTGCCGGGCACGGCGAGCGCGGCGCCGATGACCTGCAGCCCGTCCGCCTCGGCCTCGGCGATGGTCTCCTTGGCCAGGTCGCGCAGCAGGTGCAGGATGTGCTCGGGGTCGGAGTTGCGGTTGTCGGCCGGGCGGGTGCGGCGCAGGCGTACGGTGCGGGTCAGGTCGACCACGCACGCCGCCAGATAGTCGATGTTGATCTCCAGCCCCAGCGTGGCCACCCGGTGGCCGCTCAGGCTCACGGCGACGCCCGGCCGGCCCCGTTCGCCGCCCCGTACGGCGCCGCGCTCGGTCACCACCCCGGCCTCAAGCAGGTCGGCGACGAGGCTGGACACGGTGGTCTTGGTGAGCCCGGTCAGTTCGGCGAGCGCGGCGCGGGTGTGAGGGCCAGACCGGTGGATCTCCCCGAGTACTACGGCCAGGTTACGGGCACGCATGGAATCATGACGGACCCCTCTTGACGCGACCATGCTCACCTCCTCAGGATTATGTACAGATTATGGACTAAAGGCCAAAAGGACGCACCATGACCGCATTCACGCCCACTCCCGACGACCGCTTCACCTTCGGCCTCTGGACCGTCGGGTGGCAGGCCCGCGACCCGTTCGGCGACGCCTCCAGGCCGCCGCTCGACCCGGTCGAGTCCGTGCACCGCCTGGCCGAGCTCGGCGCGCACGGCGTCACCTTCCACGACGACGACCTCCTCGTGGTCGAACCCGACCGGGACAAAGCCATCGCGGCGTTCAGGAAAGCCCTCGACGAGACCGGCATGAAGGTGCCGATGGCCACCACCAACCTCTTCACCCACCCGGTCTTCAAGGACGGCGCGTTCACCAGCAACGACCGCGACGTACGGCGCTACGCCCTGCGCAAGGTCATCCGCAACATCGACCTGGCCGCCTCGCTGGGCGCGAAGACGTACGTCTGCTGGGGCGGGCGCGAGGGCGCCGAGTCCGACGCCGCCAAGGACGTCAAGGCGGCCATGGAGCGCTACAAGGAGGGCCTGGACCTGCTCTGCGGGTACGTCCGGGAGCGCGGCTACGACATGCGCTTCGCCCTGGAGCCCAAGCCCAACGAGCCCCGCGGCGACATCCTGCTGCCCACGATCGGCCACGCCCTGGCGCTGATCGGCGAGCTGGAGCACCCCGAGATGGTGGGCCTCAACCCCGAGGTCGGCCACGAGCAGATGGCCGGGCTCAACTTCGTGCACGGCATCGCCCAGGCACTGTGGCACGGCAAGCTCTTCCACATCGACCTCAACGGCCAGCACGGGCCGAAGTACGACCAGGACCTGATCTTCGGGCACGGTGACCTCAAGAGCGCCTTCTTCCTGGTCGACCTGCTGGAGAACGGCGGCTACGACGGCCCCCGCCACTTCGACTACAAGCCGCTGCGCACCGAGGACCCCGAGGACGTGTGGGCGTCGGCGGCAGCGAACATGCGCACCTACCTGATCCTCAAGGAGAAGTCCCGCGCCTACCGGGCCGACCCCGAGGTGCAGGAGGCCCTGCGCGCCTCCCGCGTGGACGAGCTCGCCCAGCCCACCCTCGCGGCCGGTGAGACGTGGAACGACCTGGCGGGCGACGACTTCGACCCCGAGGCCGCGGCCAGGCGCGGCTTCCACTTCACCCGGCTCAACCAGCTCGCGCTCGAGCACCTCATGGGGGTTCGCGGATGACCAAACCCATCAGTGTCCAGCTCTACACCGTCAGGGAGCCGCTGACTGCGGACCGCGACGGCGTGCTACGGCGGATCTCGGAGATCGGCTACACCGCGGTCGAGCCGTACGACCCCACCTCCGACCCCAAGGGGTTCCGCCAGGCCGCCGACGACCTGGGGCTCAGCGTGTCGAGCACGCACGCGGGCGCCCTGCTCCGGCAGGAGCCCGCCGAGGTCTTCGACGCGGCCGCCACGCTCGGCACCGACCTGGTGATCGTCCCCGCCGGCATCGCGCACGAGGAGTTCACCACCGCCGACGGCGTCGCCCGTGCGGCCGCCCTGCTGAACGGCCTGGCCGAGCAGGCGGCCGGGCACGGGATGCGGGTCGGCTACCACAACCACTGGTGGGAGCTGGAGCCGAAGATCGACGGCCGGCACGCCATCGAGGTGCTGGCCGACCGGCTGGCTCCCGAGGTGTTCCTGGAGATCGACACCTACTGGGCGGCGGTGGGCGGGGCCGACGTGCCGGCCCTGCTCGGCCGCCTCGGGGAGCAGCGCGTGGTCGCGCTGCACGTCAAGGACGGCCCGGTGGTCAAGGGCGAGCCGCACACCGCGGTCGGCGGGGGCGTCATGCCCGTGCCGGAGATCCTCGCGGCCGCCCCGGACGCCTGGCGCGTCGTCGAGCTCGACGAGTGCGCCACCGACGTCTTCGCCGCTCTGGCGGACAGTCACGCCTATCTCACCTCCTTGGAGAGCCTTTGAGCAACGGCCCCGTCGGCGTCGCCCTCGTCGGCGCCGGAGTCATCAGTGGCCAGTACCTCCGCAACCTCACCTCCTTCCCCGACGTGCGCGTGCTCGCCGTCGCCGACCTCGACGCCGAGCGGGCCGCGGCCGTGGCCCACGAGCACGGCGTACCCGTCTCCGGCGATCTCGCCACGGCGCTCGCGCTGCCCGAGGTGGAGATCGTCGTCAACCTGACCGTGCCGTCCGCGCACGCGGCCGTCGCACTGGAGTCCCTGCGCGCCGGCAAGCACGTGTACGGCGAGAAGCCCTTCGCCATGGACCTGGACGAGGGGGCGAAGGTCATGGCCGAAGCCGCCGACCGGGGCCTGCGCCTCGGCTGCGCCCCCGACACCTTCCTGGGCGCCGGGCTCCAGTCGGCCCTGCACGCCCTGCGTTCGGGCCTCATCGGCACGCCGGTCGCCGTCGCGGCGGCCACGCAGAGCCTCGGCCCCGAGTCGTGGCACCCCAACCCCGAGTTCTTCTACCAGCCGGGCGGCGGCCCGCTGTTCGACCTCGGCCCCTACTACCTGACCGCGCTCGTGTCCCTGCTCGGCCCGGTCGAGCGGGTCGCGGCCGGCACGCGCAAGGCCCGGGAGCAGCGCGTCGTCGGCTCGGGGCCCAAGGAGGGCACGGTCTTCCCCGTCGATGTCCCCACCCACGTCAACGCCCTGCTGGACTTCCCCGGCGCCGCCACGGCGACGGCGACCTTCAGCTTCGACTCGCCCGTCAACCGCAGGGTGATCGAGGTCATCGGCACCGAGGGCGCGCTGTCGCTGCCCGATCCCAACACGTTCGAGGGCCCGCTGCTGGCCCGCGGACCGCGCGACACGGACTGGCGCGAGCTGCCCGTGTCGGGCACCACGGTGAGCCGCGGCATCGGCGTACTGGACCTGGCCAGGTCGCTGCGCGCGGGCACGCCGCACCGGGCGTCGGGCGAGCTGGCCTACCACGTGCTGGAGCTCATGTCGGCGATCGCGCAGTCCGGCGAGGCCTCGGAGTTCCGTCCCATCACCTCCACCATGACCGCACCTGAGCCGCTTCCCGCAGACTGGGATCCGTACGCGGCCACCCTGTCCTGAGCACCGGCGTTGACCATACTCTGTACAACAGAGTATGGTCAACAGCCACGTCCACGAGATCACTTCTGGCCGTGGCCGCCCTCGTCGCGCTCACGGGCTCCACCACGGCCCAGCGCTCTCCAGGCCATCAAAGGCGACTGCATGAAAGGCAGTGCGGCAAGGAGTTCCGTACGGTCTACCACCCCAAGGAGGTGGAGATCGCGGCCGGGTTCGACGGGTAACGTGTTGGCCTGAACCTCGCCGACCCGCGACAATGGCGCGATGGTGGAAAGTGCCGAGACCGACTGGGTCTCCAGGTTCGCGGACGAGGTGATCTCCGAGGCGGAGAGACGCGCTCCGGGAAAACCGATCGTCTGCGCATCGGGGCTGAGCCCGTCAGGCCCGATCCACCTGGGCAACCTGCGTGAGGTCATGACCCCCCACCTGGTCGCCGACGAGATCCGGCGGCGCGGCCTCGACTGCGTGCACGTGCTGTCGTGGGACGACTACGACCGCTTCCGCCGGGTCCCCGCGGGCATCGACCCGTCCTGGTCCGAGCACATCGGCAAGCCGCTGACCGCCGTGCCCGCCCCTCCCGGCAGCGTGCACGCCAACTGGGCCGAGCACTTCAAGGCCCCGCTCGACGAAGCGCTCAAGGAGCTCGGGGTCGAGTGCCGCGGCATCAGCCAGACGGAGCAGTACACCTCGGGCGCCTACCGTGAGCAGATCCTGCGGGCGATGCGCGAGCGGGCGGCGATCGACGACGTGCTGTCGCGCTACCGGTCGAAGCAGGTCGAGGACTATTTCCCGTACAAGCCCTACTGCCACCTGTGCGGGCGCGACCTGACGACGGTCACCGCCTACGATGACGAGACCACCGAGCTGGCCTACACCTGCGAGTGCGGCTTCGGCGAGACGGTCCGGCTGGCCGAGCACGACCACGGCAAGCTGGTGTGGAAGGTCGACTGGCCCATGCGCTGGGCGCACGAGGGCGTGGTCTTCGAGCCGTCCGGGGTCGATCACCACTCTCCCGGCTCGGCCTGGATCGTCGGCGGCCAGATCGTGGGCGAGGTGTTCGGCGGCCGGCAGCCGATCGGGCCCATGTACGCCTTCGTCGGCATCACCGGCATGGCCAAGATGAGCAGCTCCAAGGGCGACGTGCCGACCCCTGCCGACGCCCTGGAGATCATGGAGGCGCCGGTGCTGCGCTGGCTGTACGCCCGCCGCAAGCCCCAGCAGTCCTTCAAGATCGCCTTCGACCAGGAGATCCAGCGCCTCTACGACGAGTGGGACGCCCTGGGCCGCAAGGTCGCCACCGGTCAGGCCCAGCCGGCCGAGCTGGCGGCGTACAAGCGCGCGGTCGGCACCGCCGCCGGCCCGCTGCCCGCCACGGCACACCCGGTCCCCTACCGCACGCTGGCCTCCGTCCTCGACATCACGACGGGGCACGCCGGGCAGACGCTGCGCATCCTGCGCGACCTCGACGCGGTCGCCTCGCTCGACGACGCCCGCCCGCGCCTGGACAAGGCGCAGACCTGGGTCGACGACCACATGCCCGCAGACCAGCGCACCCGCGTGCGCGGCACCCCCGATTACGACCTGCTCGACTCGCTCGACCCCGGCGCCCGCGAGTCGCTGCGGCTGCTGGCCGACGGCCTCGACGACTGGACGATCGAGGGCCTCACCACGCTGGTCTACGGCGTGCCGAAGGTCCAGGCCGGGCTGCCGGCCGACGCCAAGGCGACGCAGGAGCTGAAGGCGGCGCAGCGGGCCTTCTTCGCCCTGCTCTACAAGCTGCTGGTCGGCCGCGAGACGGGCCCGAGGCTGCCCACGCTGCTGATGGCCGTGGGCGCCGACCGGGTGCGCAAGCTCATCGGCGCATGAGTGAGCGGCGGGTCCGCGGGGTCGTCCTGATCACCGGCATCTCGGCGGCCGGCAAGTCCACCGTGGCGCAGGGCCTGGCCGAGCGGCTGCCTCGCTCGGCCCACGTACGCGGTGACGTGTTCCGGCGCATGGTGGTCGGCGGCCGGGCCGAGATGACTCCTGGGGCGACGGACGAGGCGCTGCGCCAACTCGATCTGCGTTACCGGATCGCGGCACAAACGACGGATCTGTATTACGAAGCCGGATTCACCCCAATTGTTCAGGACGTCATTCTCGGCAGGGATTTGGAGCGGTTTACGAGAATGGTCCGTTCTCGTCCACTCCATGTGGTCGTCCTCGTTCCCGACCCGGCCGCCGTGGAGCGCCGCGAGCGGGCGCGCGGCAAGAACGGCTACGGCGGCGGATGGACGATCGCCCAGCTCGACGCCGCGCTGCGCGACGAGACGCCGCGCCTCGGCCTGTGGCTCGACACCTCGCGACAGACCCCGGAAGAAACCGTGGACGAGATTCTTCATCGGATGGGCGAGGCTAAAATAAAGGACAATTCCTCTTAATTCGCGCCCATGCAAGGAATCGTCAAGTGAGCTGCATGCGAAAGGGGGGAATTTCTCTGCCATGGACAAGCAGCCTTTCGCCGCCAGCGTCAGTGTCATCGTTCCCGCGATGAACGAGGCGGAGAACCTCCCCCACGTGTTCGCCACGCTGCCCGACTGGATCGACGAGGTGATCCTCGTCGACGGCAACTCGACCGACGACACCGTCGCCGTGGCGCGCGAGTTGCGCCCCGGCCTCCGGGTCGTCACGCAGACGCGGCGCGGCAAGGGCAACGCCCTCATCGAGGGCTTCCAGGCCGCTCAGGGCGACATCATCGTCATGATCGACGCTGACGGGTCCACCAACGGCCGGGAGATCCGCTCGTTCGTCGCCACGCTGGTCAACGGCGCCGACTTCGCCAAGGGCTCCAGGTACGCCCCCGGTGGCGGCTCCGACGACCTCAGCCCGATCCGCTCGCTCGGCAACAGGGTCCTCACCGGGCTGACGAACCTGCTCTACGGCACCCGCTACACCGACCTCTGCTACGGCTACATCGCCTTCTGGACCCGCCACCTCGACGCCCTCGACCTCGACTGCGACGGCTTCGAGATCGAGACCCTGATGAACGTCAGGGCCGCGCAGGCCGGCCTCGTCATCCGCGAGGTCCCCAGCCACGAGCGCTCCCGCATCCACGGCGAGAGCAACCTGCGCGCGCTGCGCGACGGCTGGCGCGTGCTCAGGACGATCCTGCGGGAGCGTGGTCGCGGCCGGTCCGTCACGGCCCGGACGCAGGTGGCGCTGGCGAAGTGAGCCGGTGGCACTCGCCACACGACAAGTGACATTCTTCGACAATGCGCTACATAGTGATCGGAGCGGGGGCGGTCGGGGGAACCATCGGGGCCCGGCTGTTCCAAGGCGGCCACGACGTTCTGTTCATCGCGAGAGGCTCGCACTACGAGGCGCTCCGCCGTGACGGACTGCGCCTGATCACCCCCGACTCCGCCGAGACCCTCGACATCCCCGCCGCCGACGGCCCCGTGCCCACCCACGACGGCGACGTGCTGATCCTGGCCACCAAGTCGCAGGACACCGTCGCCGCGCTGAGCCCGTGGCCGACCGCTCTGCCCGTCGTCTGCGCCCAGAACGGCGTGGCCAACGAGCGCATGGCCCTGCGGCGGTTCGAGAACGTCTACGGCATGTGCGTGTGGCTGCCCGCCGAGCACCTGCGGCCCGGCGTGGTGACCGCGAACGGCCACCCGTACTCCGGCGTGCTCCACGTCGGGCGTTATCCACAGGGTGTGGACGAACTCGCCGAGCAGATCGCCACCGACCTCGGCAAGCACGGACTCGTCGGGCGGGCCACCTCCGACGTGATGCGCTGGAAACACGGCAAACTGATCGGCAACCTGGGCAACGCCGTCGAGGCGCTGCTCGGCCGCGTCGACGGCATGAGCGACGTGGTCACGCGGGCCAGGGTCGAGGCCATGGCCGTGCTCGACACGGCCGGCGTCGCGTACGCGACGAGCGAGGAGGAGGCGCAGGTGCGCGGCCGGCGCGTGGAGATCCGCCCGGTCGAGGGCTCCGAGCGCGGCGGCGGGTCGTCGTGGCAGAGCCTGGCCAGGGGCAGCGGCTCGATCGAGGCCGACTACCTCAACGGCGAGATCGTCCTGCTCGGCCGGCTGCACGGCGTGCCCACCCCCGTCAACGAGGTGCTGCGGCGCGAGGCCGACCGGGCCGCCCGCGAGAAGCTGCCGCCCGGCTCGATGCGGCTGGAGACGCTGCGGGCCCTCATCGACGAGCGTTGCGCAACCTGATCCCGCTGAACTCCAGCGAACTCGCCGTCACCTCGTTCCAGAACGGCCACAGGTCGGCCAGCACCCTGAGCTGGATGCCGGCCTCCTCGTGCAGCTCGAACACGTCGCCGACCCGCTCGGGCGGGCCCAGCGGCGTCACGGGAACCGTCGCCACCATGGCGTGCGGCGGGTCGCCGATGGGCTTGAAGTCGTCGGCCGCCAGCCGGTAGGCGTAGAGCCGTACGTCCATCATGGCCTGCAGCCAGGCGTACTCGACGGCGTGCACCCGATCACCGCAGCCCGCGCCGACGATCCGGGCGAGATCCTCCTGAGTGGTGCGCGGGCCGGCCCACGCCATCGCCCGCGGGCAGGCCCGGGGGAACCAGTAGTCGGGGCACCGGTCATGGCCGACCGCCCACACGTAGGGCTCGCTCCGCACCGACGTCGGCGCGACATGGGGCATGAACCGCTCGATCGTCGGGTCCTCGGAGAAGTGCAGCACCTCGCCCGGTCCAGGTCTCATGAACGTCATCATGGCGCATACCCCGCCGCCGCCGGGGCAGGGGAAACCCGCTCTGACGACAAGGGGTGAGTTTGGATGATCTTTTTAGGTGTGCTTCTGGTCCTGCTCGCCGGCGCCGCCGTCGCCCTGGTCCTCACCGAGGAGAGCGCCAGGTACCTCCTGTTCGGATACACCTTCGAGCCGAATCACCTGGAGATGTTCCTCGCCGGTGCGGCAGTCGCGGCCGTCCTGCTCGCGGGATTCTGGCTGATCGGCTCGGGTTCGCGCAGGACCGCCAGGCAGCGCCGCAGGCTGCGCAGCGCCAAGGCCGAGGCCTCCAGCCGGGTGGCCCGGCTGGAGGACGAGAAACGCGATCTGGAACGCAAGCTCGAACGCGACGGCACCTCCGGTGACCGGCTCGTGTCGCGCGGTCCCGAGACCACGCGCCCGTGACGCCTAGGTGACGCCGGTCAGGCGTCCACGCTCTGGCGTGAGGGCAGCAGGTTGCCCTCACGCCAGAGCGCGTACCCCGTGATCAGCGCGCCGAGCCCCTCCCAGAGCCCGACGCCGAAGAACTTGCCCGGCGCCGCGCCCGTCAGCACCAGCGTGGTGAACACCGCGAACGTCACGAGCCTGAACGGCACCGTCCAGCGGAAGAACGGGGTGTAGTTCGCCGAGGCCGCGAAAACGTAATAGACGCCCATGTTGACGGCCGCCATCGACGAAGCGGCCATGTAGACCAGGGTGTAGTCTCCCGGCGGCCTGGTGTCGAGCACCTCGAAACCCAGCATGACCAGCAGGGTGCTGGGAGAGATCAGACCGAGCAGGCCGAGGGCGAAGGCGAGAAACCCGAAGACCGCGATGGTCCAACCGGAAAAAGAACGCGGGAGACGCACAGAAATCCTTCCAAAGGGGGGTGTACTCTGCGAGGCGATCTCATCATGCACCCGGAGGTCGCATGCCCCCCACGCGTGGCCGCCCCATCGCGCTGAAAATCCTCATCCTCCTCCTCGTCCCGCTGCTGTCCCTCGTGGGCCTGTGGGCGTTCGCCGCCGGCCTGACCGGCGGCGACGGCGTCCGGCTGCTGGCCATCAACGAGCTGGCCGGCAACCTGGCCATCCCGTCCGAGCAGGTCAACATCCACCTGCAGAAGGAGCGGCTCGTCTCGACGGAGTTCCTGGCCACCGGCCAGGGCGCGGGCCAGGTGGCCGAGCAGCGCAAGCTCACGGACCGGTCCCTGGCCACGTTCCAGCGGCTGACCAAGGCCCAGCAGGATCTGACCCCCGGCATGACCACGCAGCTCAAGGCCCTGAACGCCAGGCTCGGCCAGTTGCCCGACCTCCGGCGCGCGGTGGACGGCGGCACCGTCGCGCCGCTCGACGTCGTCGAGGGCTACAGCCAGATCGTGGACGCGTCCTTCCGCATGTACGACGCCATGGTGCTGGTACCCGACATGACCCTCTACAAGCAGGCCAAGGCGATCACGATGCTCGGCGAGGCCAAGGACATGCTCTCCAGGGAGCAGGCCGTGATCGCGGTGGTGCTCGCCAAGGGCAAGGTCGAGCCCAGGGAGCGGGGGGCGTTCACGGCCATGGTCGCCACCCGGCGGCTGCTGTACGCCCAGGCGCTCAACCACCTGGACGACGAGCTGCGCGGCCCGTACGAGCGGCTGGCCTCCTCGCCGGTCTACCTGGAGTTCATGCGCACCGAGGACGCCATCCGCAGCCAGCGGACCACCATCACCCTCCCGCCCACGGCGGCCACCTGGCCCGTGGACGCCCAGAACCTGTGGCTGGCCGTCGAACGCGACCAGAGCGCGGCCGTCCAGGGCATCACCCAGCGGGTCACGCCGACGGCCATCGGCATGCTGGTCAAGCTGGGCGTGGCGGGCGGCGTGGGCCTGATCGCCGTCGTCGCCTCCATCGGGCTCTCGCTGCGCTTCCGCAGGCGCCTGGTGAGCGAGCTGGCCGGGCTCCGCGACGCGGCCACTGAACTGGCCGAGGTGCGGCTGGCCGCGCTGATCAAGCGGCTGCGCGCGAACGTGGACCCGCCCACGCGCGAGGAGGTGGCGCCGCTCCACGTCACGACCAACACCTCCGAGGTGAACGACATCGTCAAGGCGTTCAACGAGGTGCAGTCCACGGCCGTCGAGGCCGCCCTGGGCCAGGCCAAGCTGCGGCACGGCGTCAGCCAGGTCTTCGTGAACCTGGCCAGGCGCAACCAGTCGCTGCTGCACCGGCAGCTGCTGCAACTCGACAGCATGGAGCGGGCCACCGAGGAGCCTGAGACGCTGGCGGACCTGTTCAAGCTCGACCACCTCACCACCCGCATGCGCCGGCACGCGGAGAGCCTCATCATCCTGTCCGACCAGGCTCCGGGGCGCGGCTGGCGCAACCCGGTGGCGGTGCACGACGTGCTGCGCGCGGCCGTGGCGGAGGTCGAGGAGTACGAGCGGGTCGAGGTGCTCCAGCCGCCGCCGGTCTCGCTGCTGGGCTCGGTGGTCACGGACGTGGCCCACCTGGTGGCCGAGCTGGTGGAGAACGCCACGCTGTTCTCGCCGCCGCAGACCAAGGTGGACGTGCGCAGCTCCAGCACCGCGCACGGCCTCATGATCGAGATTGAGGACCGCGGCCTCGGCCTGCCCCGCGTCGAGCTCGACGAGCTCAACGACCGGCTGTCGAAGGTGCCGGAGTTCGACCTGGCGCAGAGCGACCGGCTCGGCCTGTTCGTGGTCGGCAGGCTGGCCTCCAGGCACGGCATCAAGGTCACCCTGACGCCTTCGCCGTACGGCGGGCTGACCGCGATGGTCGCCCTGCCCTCGTCGCTGCTGGCCGACCAGCCGGTGCTCAGCGGCCGCTGACGGGGGTCGCGCCGGTCGGTGTGAGGCGCAGGAACGGCTCGCCGAAGTGCGCGGTGGCCAGGATCGCCCCCTGGCCTCGGAGCGCGGCGAGCGTCTGCGCCCGCGTGCGCGCGGCGGCCTCCTGGTCGTCGTCGTAGAGGTAGGGCAGGCCCGGATCGTCGAGCTGCACGGGGTGGAGGACGAGGTCGCCGGTCATGGCCACGTCGCCGGCCCGCACGATCTGGTGTCCGGGGGTGTGGCCGGGTGCGAGGTGCACGCGCACGCCCGGCGCGACGTCCGCGTCGCCCTCGACGACGTGCAACTGGTCCTTGATCGTGGAGACGACGTCGTCGAGCATCGGGCCGGCGGCGGCGTCGAGCTCGGCCTGCTGGAGCACGTAGCGGGCGTTGTCGAACGCGGGCCGGCCGCCCGCGACCGCGCCCGAGGCGTGGTCGCCATGCAGGTGGGTGAGGACGACGGTGCCGATCTCGGCCGGCGTCACCCCCACGGCGGCCAGCTCGCCGGCCAGCCTGCCGGGAACCGGCGCCCAGACGGCCGCCGGCGAGTCGTCGCCGCCGATGCCGGTGTCGACCAGCGTCAGGCGGCCGGCCGCGTCACGCAGCAGATAGCAGTGGAAATGCAGGACCCACGGCTCGTCGGGCAGGCCGCAGCCGGCGAACAACTCGGCGAGCGGGCGTCGGATGGCGGGGCCCATGGGGCCCACGGCGTCGCAGAGTGGGGTCACCTCGACGCCGGACACGGTGATCGGTCGGTGCGGCACCCGACAAGGCTACGCCGTCGTTCAGGCGGCGACCGGCTCGCGCGGGACGTATTCGTTCTCGACGTCGGCGGCGTAGACGGCGCGACGGCACTGGGCGCAGCGGTACATGATCGGGCCCTCGTCGAGCTCGTTGTGGCACCGCGGGCAGTTGACGGTCTTCATGATGCTCCCCCAGGAGTTCTCTTGGTCCTTATGGAACCCTCATCGAGTTGCAGGCATCCTGCATGCCACTAGATTTGACGCCGCCGCGCTGATGGGGGTTGTGCTCTTCGGTACACCGAGCGCGGTAATTTTCCTCACCCCGCGGTGTGGAGAAGAACATTGTCACGCGTCTACCCCGCGTTCGCCGGTCAAGACACGGGAACGGCCCTGGAATAGTCCAAGGGGGCTAGGCGTTTCATGGGTCAGATGGTGTGGTATGTTCCCACCAAGCGTTGAGCTCAGGTTCCGCTGATCTTCACCTTGCAGCCCCGCCCCGCTTCACGAGGGCCCGGCTCATCTTCCTTTCTCTCGCCGGCCCGCCATGGGTTCGGCACATTCCCCTGAGGGGTTCACCATGTCTGTGCACACAGTTCCACAGCAGCGTGCCTCCGCGTCGGTCCGTCATGTGACCGGCCTTCTGGACGTACGCGAAAAATCCGCATTCATTCGGGCGGGCCACCTGCCGGGACCCGGCGACGTCCGCCTCACCCCCGACAAGATCCGCCAGTACGATCTGCGCCCCGGCGACCACGTCACCGCCACCTTCGCCGGCAACAAGCTGGCCGACGTGGAGTCCGTCAACGGTTCCAGGCGATGGCGGGACCGCCCCCGCTTCGCCGACCTCACCCCCGTCCACCCGACGCAACGGCTCGGCATCGAGACCGAGTCGCTCAGCACGCGCGTCATCGACCTGTTCGCCCCCATCGGCAAAGGACAGCGCGGCCTCATCGTGGCGCCGCCCAAGGCCGGCAAGACCATGGTCATGCAGGCGCTGGCGGCCGGGATCTCCCGCAACCACCCCGAGGTGCACCTCATGGTCCTCCTGGTGGGCGAGCGGCCGGAGGAGGTCACCGAGATGCGCGCCACCATCGACGGCGAGGTCTTCTCCTCCACCTTCGACCACCCCGACCGCGACCACGCCGCCCTGGCCGAGCTGGCCGTCGAACGGGCCAAGCGGCTCGTCGAGCAGGGGCGGGACGTGGTGCTGCTGCTCGACTCGCTGACGCGGCTCGGGCGCGCGTACAACAATCTGGCGCCCGGCGGGGGGCGCGTGCTCACCGGCGGCATCGACGCCACCGCCCTCTACCCGCCCAAACGGTTCTTCGGCGCCGCCCGCGCCGTCGAGGGCGGCGGCTCGCTCACCATCCTCGCCACCGCGCTGGTCGACACCGGCTCGCGGATGGACAACAGCCTGTACGAGGAGTTCAAGGGCACCGGCAACATGGAGCTGCACCTGACCCGCGAGCTCGCCGAGCGGCGGCTGTACCCCGCCGTCGACCTCGACGCGTCGGGCACCAGGCGCGAGGAGATCCTGCTGCACCCGGAGGAGCGGCAGGTCATCTGGCGGCTGCGCCGGATGCTCACGTCGCAGGAGAAGCAGCAGGGGCTCGAGATGCTCGTCGGCAAGCTGCGCTCCACCCCCTCCAACGCCGCGTTCCTCCTCGAAGCGAGTGCATGACGTACGTGCACCAGAATGGGCGCATGCTGGCTGACATCGTCGACCTTCTGATCTGTCCCGTGTGCCGTACGGCGCTGCGGGTCGACGCGGCGACGGTGCGGTGCGCGCAGGGACACACGTTCGACGTGGCCAGGCAGGGATACGTGAGCCTGCTGGTCGGCGGGAGACCGCCGGGCACCGCCGACACCGCCGCGATGGTGGCCGCGCGGGCCGCCTTTCTGGACGCCGGGCACTATGCTCCTCTCGCCGCCGCGGTCGCGGAGACCGTGCACGAGCACCTGGCGCGGCGGGCAAAACATGAGTCCTCCACGGAAACCGGTGACGGCGGCGGGCTGAAGGCGTACCGTGGGGCGCACACGGAGGCCGGTGACGGCCCGTGGCCGGGGGGTCGCGGGTGCGGGCCGGGCAACGTCGACGGTCGTCGCGCGGAGGGCAGGGCCGCGCCGGTGATCGTCGACGCAGGAGCGGGCACCGGGCACTACCTGGCGGCCACGCTCGACGCGGTGAACGACGGCACCGGGATGGCGTTCGATGTGTCGAAGCACGCTGTGCGCCGGGCGGCGCGGGCACACCCGAGGGCGGGAGCGTTCGTGGCCGACGTGTGGCGCCCCCTTCCGATCCGGGACGGGGTGGCCGATGTGGTGATCGACGTGTTCGCGCCCAGGAACGGGCCGGAGTTCGGCAGGATTCTGCGGCCCGGCGGCGTCGCGGTGGTCGTCACTCCCGCGAAGGCGCATCTGAGCCCGCTGGTCGAGGAGCTGGGCCTGGTCTCCGTGGACGACGAGAAGGAGCGCAGGGTGGCCAGGAGCATGGAGGGGTTCACCGAACGTGAGCGGCGCCCGGTCGAGTTCGAGATGGAGCTGGCGCACGGTGACATCACCCAGGTGGTCGGGATGGGCCCCAGCGCGTGGCACACCGACCCGGCTACGCTCGATGAGCGAATTGCCGCATTTCTCTCTCTAAACGTCGCGAAAGGACGTCATAAAGTAGTGACCCGCGCGGCGTTTCACCTGTCTATCTTCGAGCCCGCACCCCGATCAAGTCCTGTTCCTTGACGGGCCGACGTTACCGATGTTACTGATGGGGCATTTAGTCCGAAATTCCCCCACATTTCCTAAGTATTTCCCCGGCACAGGCGCAATACTGGACGACATCCATCGCCCCGAGGCGAGGGACTTCAGATGGAGGGAGCGCGCCGGATGAAGGCGGAGGAACGCTGGCAGGCCAGGTTCCGGGCCTCGCGCATGACGCTGCCGTTCTGGGCTCGTCAGGCACCCAACCGCTCCATCTACCGTTCCAACGCCACAGGAACGTGGCAGGTCTACGCATGGGACCGCGTCTCGGGCGCCACCCGCCAGGTCACCGACCGTCCCAGGGGCGCCGTGTACGCCGCCATCGACCCGACAGGTCAGTGGATCTACTGGTTCGCCGACACCGAGGGCGACGAATTCGGCACGTGGTGGCGCCAGCCGTTCAACGGCGGCCCCGACGAACCGGTCGCCCCCGACGTGCCGCCGGGCCAGCCCGGCGGCATCGCCCTGTCCGCGACCGGACTCGCGGCGATCAGCCTGGCCGGCGGCGGCGCGTTCCGCATCCATCTCGTACGCGCCGGCGACCCGGCCACGCTCCTGTACGAACACGCCGAGGCCAACTGGGTGGCCGACCTGTCGCTCGACGGCTCCCTGATCGCCATCAACCACGGCGAATACTCCGGCTTCCGGCACCCGGCGCTCCGCGTGGTCCGCCCCAACGGCGACACCGTCGGCGAGCTCTACGACGGCCCCGGCAAAGGCGTCGTCGGCCTCGGCTTCGCCCCCGTCATGGGCGACCGCCGGCTGCTGGCCCTGCACGAACGCCGCAGCCGCAACGAACCCCTGGTCTGGGACGCGGTGACCGGCGAGCAGCGCGAGATCTGGCTGAAGGACCCCGGCGACCTCGCCGCCGAGTGGTACCACGACGGCCGCGGCCTGCTCATCCTGCGCGACGACCGCGCCCGTAGCCACCTGCACCGCTACGACCTCGCGGGCGGCGTGCTCAAACCCATCGAGACGCCGCACGGCGTGATCGACGCCGCCGCCCCGCGCCCCGGCGGCCACGTCGAATACTCCTGGTCGAGCGCGTCCCACCCGCCGGTCATCCGGTCCAGCAACGAGCAGGTCGTGGTCAACTCGATCGGCCCGGCCGCCCCGCCGAGCGTGCCCGTGGAGGACCTCGACGTCGAGGGTGAGGGCGGCCGCATCCACGCGCTGATCTCCAGGCCGGAGACGGGCGCCGCCCCCTACCCCACGATCTTCCTGCTGCACGGCGGGCCGGAGTCGCACGACCGCGACGCCTTCTCCCCCGAGGTCGCAGCCTGGGTGGACGCCGGGTTCGCGGTGGTGCGGGTCAACTACCGCGGCTCGACCGGCTACGGATCGGCCTGGCGCGACGCGCTGCGCAACGACGTCGGGCACACCGAACTGGCCGACGTGGCCGCCGTGCACCGGTGCGTGGTCGAGCGCGGCATCTCCGACCCCGGCCGGGTGGTGCTCGCGGGCTCGGGCTGGGGCGGCTACCTCACGCTGCTCGGCCTCGGCACCCAGCCCGACCTGTGGACGGCCGGCATCGCCGCGGTGCCGCTCGCCTGCCACCAGACGTCGTACGAGGACGAGGCGGAGAGCCTGCGGGCCTACCACCGGGCGTTGTTCGGCGGCTCACCCGACGAGCAGCCGGAACGCTACGCCGCCAGCTCCCCGATCACCTACGTCGAGCAGGTGCAGAGCCCGCTGCTGATCCTCGCGGGCGAGAACGACGCCCGCTGCCCGATGCGCCAGATCGAGAAGTACGTCGCCAAGCTGGCCGAGCACGGGCGCGACCACGAGGTCTACACCTACGACGCCGCCGCGGGGTCGCTGGCGGTCTCGGAGCGCATCACCCAGATCGCCTACCAGCTCGACTTCGCCCGCAAGCACGTCAAGCTCCACTGACCCTTGACATGTCGTAAGAAGTTGATCGACGGGCTCGCTTGATCGTCGGGCTGCTCCGCTGTCACCATCACGCCACCGCCGAGTCGGGAGGGCGTACTTGTGAGCTCCACCTTCGTCACGTCGCCGTGCTAGCGGGCGCGCAGCACCACGATCGCCAGGTCGTCGGCGCTCGGCTCGGAGGCGAAATCGGCCGCTCCTCTGCGGATGCGCTCGGCCACCGCCCTCGCCGACAACCCCGCGCACTCGGCCAGCAGCTTGGCCAGGCCGCCGTCGTCGTCGAGCAGCCGCCCGCCGGAGCGCCGCTCGGTCACCCCGTCGGTCACCGCGAGCAGCACGTCACCGTGGTCGAGGCGGACCGTGTCGGCCTCGAACATCACCTCGTGGAAGACCCCCAGCAACGACTGCGGGGTGGTCACCGCCTCCACCTTGCCGCTCGGCTTGAGCCGCAGCGCCTCCGGATGGCCCGCGGACACCAGGCGCAGCTCCAGCCCGGTCTCCACCGGCGTGATCTCGCCGTGCAGCAACGTGAGGAACCTGGCCCGCTCGCCCTCCTCCAGGATCGCCTGGTTGAGCCGGCCGAGCACGGCCGCGACGCCGTACCCCTCCCTGGCGAGCAGCCGCAGCGTGTGACGGGCCAGGCCGGTCACGGCGGCGGCCTCGGGGCCGGTGCCGCAGACGTCGCCGATCGCGAAGCGCCACGAACCGTCGCCCGCCTTGAACAGGTCGTAGAAGTCGCCGCCGACCTCGTTGGCCTCGCCGGCGGGCTCGTAGATGACGCCGTAGTCGAGGCCGGGGACCTCGGGCTCGTTGGGCGGCAGCAGGCTGCGCTGGAGCGCGCGGTTGGCGGCGGCCTGCTGGGCGTAGAGCCTGGCGTTGTCCATGGCGAGCGCGGCACGCCTGCCGATGTCCTCGGCGAACTGGATGACCTCGTCGGGGAAACGGTCGGGCCGGCCCAGGCACATCATGCCGATGCTGCGGCCGCGCGCGGTGAGCGGCACCGAGAGGACGTGCGAGTCGTTCAGCTGGAACGCCGAGGTGACCCTGGTGTCGGCTCCGTCGACGTCCAGGTCGTCGAGCTGCTCGCGCAGGCCGTCGATCCTGGCCTCGTCGGCGTGCCAGAGGTAGACGAGGCGCAGCGGGCCCGCGGCGTTGTCGGAGGTGTAGACGGCGCACCAGCTCGACAACCTCGGCACCACGACCTGGGCGACGATCGCGGGGACCATGTCGGGATCGAGCGTGCCGGCCAGCAGGTCGCTCGCGTCGGCGAGAAATCCCAGCCAGTGGGGGCCTCGGGAACTTTCCTCCAGCCATTCGGCTGCCACTTCGTCCACCGAGCCAGGTACCGTGATCCTAGCCCAATGGACACGGGAGTCACCCGCGAAGGTGACTCCCCACTCTTCGACATTCGCGGAAGGAGCCTTTGGATCACCCTGGGAGAGGTTTTGCTGCCGCAACTCGACCTGTACTGCATCCCCAAAATGCTTCCAAATCACCTCAAAGGGCTCGTCGGCGACTTGCTCGGCCAAGTCTCCCGCGACCTGCTCCGCGGTGTGGAGCACGCCACTGGTGGCCCACGCGGTCATCACCTCGCGCGTGAACCTCATCGCAGCGGTCACAGCGGCACCGCCCGGCGCGAATGTCGCAGCCAGCACCGCATGGGGAGAAGCAGTCATCCCAACGTGCCTACCACACTTCCCGTTGACTTGGGGTAAATCCAAGGACAGGACTACGAGCTACTCATCGTGACAGACTTGAATCACTCGCCGGAGCACGCCGCGAGTGAAGGAGGCCCCATGACCACGGCCAAAGCCACGCTAAGCCCGGAGGAGAGGACATACACCGAGTCGGATCTCGTGCCCATCCTGGAGACACTCTTCTCCTGGCGGGACGGCGACTTCCGGCGGCGGGTCCCTCACGCGCCTCCCGGCATACTCAGCGAGGTGCGGCTGCTGCTCAACGAAGTGGCCGACCGGCGCGAGCACCTGTCCAACGAGCTGACCCGCGTACGCAAGGAAGTCGTCAAGGAAGGGCGCTTCGGAGAGCGGCTGACCCCCGGTCCCGGCGTCGGCGCGTGGGCGGAGAGCGTCGAGTCGGTCAACATCCTCATCGACGCCCTGGTCAGCCCGGTGAGCGGCGCGGCCGACGTCATCGACGCGGTGGCCAAGGGCGATCTGTCACGACGCATCGACCTCGACCGCACGGCGCGCGGCGAGGTGCGGCGGCTGGGCAAGGCCATCAACGGCATGGTCGACCAGCTTGCGCTGTTCAACACCGAAGTGACGAGGGTCGCCCGCGAAGCGGGCACGGAGGGCCGGCTGGGCGGCTCGGCCAACCTGCGCGGCATGTCGGGCAGCTGGCGCGACCTCACCGAGGCCGTCAACACGATGTCGTCCCGCGTGGCCGCGCAGGTGCGCGACATCGCGGTCGTGACCACCGCCGTGGCCAAGGGCGACCTGAGCCGCAAGGTGACGGTCGACGCCGTGGGCGAGATGTTCGAGCTGAAGAACACCGTCAACACGATGGTCGACCAGCTGTCCGGCTTCGCCGAAGAGGTGACGCGCGTCGCCCGCGAGGTGGGCACGGAGGGCCAGCTCGGCGGCCAGGCGCAGGTGCCCGGCGTTTCAGGGGTCTGGGAAGACCTCACCGACAACGTCAACTTCATGGCCAACAACCTCACCTCCCAGGTGCGCAGCATCGCGACCGTGGCGACGGCGGTGGCCCAGGGCAACCTGTCGAAGAAGATCACCGTCGATGCCCAGGGTGAGATCCTGCAGCTCAAGGACACCCTGAACACCATGGTCGACCAGCTGTCGTCCTTCGCCGACGAGGTCACCCGCGTCGCCCGCGAGGTCGGCACCGAGGGCAAGCTGGGCGGCCGCGCCGAGGTGAAGGGCGTGTCGGGCGTCTGGAAGGACCTCACCGACAACGTCAACTCGATGGCCAACAACCTCACCTACCAGGTGCGCAACATCGCCCAGGTGACCACGGCCGTGGCCAACGGCGACCTCACCCGCAAGATCGACGTCGACGCCCAGGGCGAGATCCTGGAGCTCAAGTCGACCATGAACACGATGGTCGAGCAGCTGTCGTTGTTCGCCTCCGAGGTGACCCGCGTCGCCCGCGAGGTCGGCACCGAGGGCCAGCTCGGCGGCCAGGCCCAGGTGCGCGGCGTGTCCGGGGTCTGGAAGGACCTCACCGACAACGTCAACTCGATGGCCAACAACCTGACCTCGCAGGTGCGCCAGATCGCGGCGGTGTCGTCCGCGGTGGCCCAGGGCAACCTGTCCAGGAAGATCACGGTCGACGCCCAGGGTGAGATCCTGCAGCTCAAGGACACCCTGAACACCATGGTCGACCAGCTGTCGTCCTTCGCCGACGAGGTCACCCGCGTCGCCCGCGAGGTCGGCACCGAGGGCCAGCTCGGCGGCCAGGCCCGGGTGCAGGGTGTGTCGGGCGTCTGGAAGGACCTCACCGACAACGTCAACTTCATGGCCAACAACCTGACCTCGCAGGTGCGCAACATCGCCGAGGTGACCACGGCCGTCGCCAACGGCGACCTCACCCGCAAGATCGACGTCGACGCCCAGGGCGAGATCCTCGCGCTGAAGACCACCATCAACCGCATGGTCGACCAGCTGTCGTCGTTCGCCTCCGAGGTCACGCGCGTCGCCCGCGAGGTGGGCTCGGAAGGACAGCTCGGCGGCCAGGCCCGGGTCGAGGGCGTCGAGGGCACGTGGAAGCGGCTCACCGAGAGCGTCAACGAGCTGGCCGGCAACCTCACCACGCAGGTGCGCGCCATCGCCACCGTGACCAGCGCCGTCGCGCGCGGCGACCTCACCCGCTCGATCGCCGTCGAGGCGCAGGGCGAGCTGGCGGAGCTGAAGGACTACATCAACTCGATGGTGGCCAACCTCCGCGAGACCACCCAGGCCAACCAGGAACAGGACTGGCTCAAGTCCAACCTGGCCCGCATCTCCAGGCTCATGCAGGGCCACCGCGACCTCCTCGAGGTCGCCAAGCTCACGATGAGCGAGCTGACCCCGCTGGTGTCGGCCCGCTACGGCGCCTTCTACAGCATCGATCCCGAGGGCGACCACGAGCTGATGCTGATCGGCGGCTACGGCGTGCGCCCCGACCGGGGGCCGCGCCAGCGCTTCGCGATCGGCGAGGGCATCGTCGGCCAGGCCGCGGCCGAAGGTGAGCACATCATCCTCGACGACGTGCCGCCCGAGTTCATCACCATCGACAGCGGGCTCAGCAGGTCCACGCCCGCGCAGATCGTGGTGCTGCCGATCCTGTTCGAGAACCGCGTGCTCGGGGCGCTGGAGCTGGCCTCGTTCACGCCGTTCGGCGAGGTGCACCTCGACTTCCTGACGCAGCTCGTCGAGACCATCGGCGTCACGATGAACACGATCATCGCCAACTCCCGCACCGAAGACCTGCTGACCGAGTCGCAGCGGCTCACCAGGGAGCTGCAGGAGCGCTCCGACGAGCTGCAGCGCCAGCAGGAGGAGCTGCGCAGGTCCAATGCCGAGCTGGAGGACAAGGCGGCGCTGCTGG
The DNA here is from genome assembly GCF_004352805.1 of Nonomuraea mesophila. Taxonomy (NCBI): domain Bacteria; kingdom Bacillati; phylum Actinomycetota; class Actinomycetes; order Streptosporangiales; family Streptosporangiaceae; genus Nonomuraea; species Nonomuraea mesophila. Next base: position 61,402 of record NZ_SMLD01000008.1, on the reverse strand, counting down.
CCAAGCAGAACCGCGCGATCGAGATCCAGAACTTCCAGATCGAGCAGGCCCGCCGCACCCTGGAGGAGCGCGCCGAGCAGCTCGCGGTCTCCTCGCGCTACAAGTCCGAGTTCCTCGCCAACATGTCGCACGAGCTGCGCACGCCGCTCAACAGCCTGCTGGTGCTGGCCAAGCTGCTGACCGAGAACGCCGAGGGCAACCTGACCTCGCAGCAGGTCGAGTTCGCCCGTACGATCCACAGCGCGGGTTCGGCGCTGCTCCAGCTCATCAACGACATGCTCGACCTGTCGAAGGTCGAGGCGGGCCGGATGGACATCCACCCCATCCAGGTGTCGCTGCCGAAGATGGTCGACCTGCTGGAGGCGGCGTTCGCGCCGCTCGCGCAGGACAAGGGGCTGTCGTTCAGCGTCGAGGTCGAGCCCGACGTCCCGCAGGAGCTGCGCGCCGACGAGCAGCGCCTGCAGCAGGTGCTGCGCAACCTGCTCTCCAACGCGGTGAAGTTCACGCCGCGGGGCGAGGTGAAGCTGCGCATCTCCACCCCGCCCGCCGGGGTGCAGTTCGACGACGACACCCTGCACGACGCCGACGACCTGCTGGCCTTCCAGGTGGTCGACACCGGCATCGGCATAGCTCCCGACAAGCGGGACGTCATCTTCGAGGCGTTCCGTCAGGCCGACGGCACCACGAGCCGCAAATACGGCGGCACGGGCCTCGGCCTCGCCATCTGCCGCGACATCGCGCGGCTGCTCGGCGGAGAGATCCACGTCGACAGCGAGCTGGGCAAGGGCAGCACGTTCACCCTCTACCTGCCGGCCTCCTACACCGGCCCGCTGGCCGCGACCGACGGCGGCGCCGCGCGCCGGCAGCTCATGACCAAGCCGGCCTCGGAGCCCGCGTCGCCGGCGCCCGAGCCGCCGATGCCGCTCGACCTGCCGATGCCCGAGCTGGTCGAGACGCCGGCCGAGACGCCCGCGCAGTGGCAGGGCGACGATCCGCTCGCCGGCGCCAAGATCCTCATCGTCGACGACGACATCCGCAACGTCTTCGCGCTGACGAGCGTGCTGGAGCGACATGGTTCCACGGTCGTCTACGCTGAAAACGGCCGGGAGGGGATCGAGCAGCTCGAACGGAACGAGGACGTCGCGCTCGTGCTGATGGACATCATGATGCCGGAGATGGACGGCTGGGCGACGACGTCGGCGATCCGGCGCATGCCCCAGTTCGCCGACCTGCCGATCATCGCGCTCACGGCCAAGGTCATGCGGGGCGACAGGGAGAAGAGCATCGCCTCGGGCGCCTCCGACTATGTGCCCAAGCCCGTCGACGTCGACCGCCTGCTCGAACGCCTGCGCGGCTGGCTCAGCCGAGGACGCGGCTCCACGTCCGACTCACCGGCCGAAGGGTCGTGATCGATGACCGACCGTGCGAAGATCCTCCTCGTCGATGACCGCGAGGAGAACCTGATAGCCCTCGAGGCCATCCTCAGCTCCCTCGACCTGGTGCCGGTGCGTGCCCGGTCGGGCGAGGAGGCGCTCAAGGCGCTGCTCAACACCGAGTTCGCGCTCATCCTGCTCGACGTACGCATGCCCGGCATGGACGGTTTCGAGACGGCCGCGCACATCAAACGGCGCGAACGCACCAGGAACATCCCGATCATCTTCCTGACCGTCGTCGACAGCGCCCCCGACTACGCCTTCCGCGGCTACGCGGCGGGCGCGGTCGACTACCTCACCAAACCGTTCGACCCGTGGGTGCTCCGGGCCAAGGTGTCGGTGTTCACCGAGCTGTACAACATGAACAAGCGCCTGGCCGAGCAGGCGTCCCTCCTCAGGGAACGCCTGACCGGCGAGCTGCCGCCCGGCACCGGCGACCACGCGGCGGTGCTGCCCGAGCTGTCGCGCCGGCTCACGGCCGTGGAGGACGAACTGGCCCGGGTGCGCGAGCTGGCCCGCAAGTCACAGGACCCGGCGCTGGCCGCCCCGCTGGCCGACCTGGCCGACCGGGTCAACAGCCTGCGCGCGGGCTTCGACGCGCTGTCCTGACCCCTTTCCGGGGTCACTGGCGGGCGCGGATCGACGCGCTGTCCTGACCCCTTTCCGGGGTCACTGGCGGGCGCGTTCCAGAGCGTCCCAGAAGCCGCGGCGCAGGGCGTGGCGCACCTCGTCGTGCAGCAGGAAGTCGATCGGCAGCGACGACCCCTGCAGCAGCCGCGCCTCCAGGTCGGAGGGCATGCGCGGCTTGCGGGCCAGCACCGCCTCCAGCCAGAGCGCGGGCGCGTCCCGCGCGACCGACTCACCGAAGTCGTGCCCTTCACGGTGCGCGGCCTTGACCGCGTCGGACAGCGTGGTGGCGCCCGCGGTCGAGGCCGACGGGGTGACCGGCGCGGGCTGCGGCCCGGTGTAGGGACCGTGCTGGGCCTGCTGGTAGCCGCCTGCCGGGGAGGCGTACTGGCCGGTGTTGCCGCCGGTGGTGGGCTGCGCGTACTGGCCCGTGTTGCTGCCGGTCGTCGGCGGCGCGTACTGGCTGCTGTTGCCGCCGCTGGTGGGCGAGGAGTACTGGCCGGTGCTGGTTGCGGGGAACTGGCCGGTGTTGCTGCCGGTCGTCTGCGAGGGGAACTGGTTGGTGCTGGGCTGCTGCGGCTGCGCGGCCGGCTGCTGGGGCGGGGGTTGCGGCTCGGGCTGGTGGTTCGTGTACGTCGGCAGCGCGGGGGTGGACGGCTGGCCCTGCCCCGACGGCGACGGCCCGTTGGACGACGGCTGGCTCGGCGCGGCGGAATTCCCGGCGGCGTGACTTCCGGCATGGCTGCCGGTGGAGTGGCTGCCCGAGTGACCGCCCGAGTGGTTGCCCGAATGGCTGCCCGGGCTGCCCGAATGGCTGCCCGAGGGGCCGACCGAATGGCTGCCTGAGTGGTTGCCCGAATGGCTGCCCGAATGGCTGCCCGAATGGCTGCCCGAGGGACCGACCGAATGGCTGCCTGAAGGGCTGCTCGCGGCGTGACCGCCCGCGTGGCTCCCGGTGGCGTGGCTGCCCGACGCGTGGTCACCCGCCGCGTGGCTGCCGGAGGCGTGACTGCCCGACGGCGACGACTGCGGGAGTGACGGCAGCGCCGGCGTGGAACTCTGGCCGGGCGGCAGCGAGTGGGTGGCCTGCCCGTTGCTGAGCGGCTGGTGGTGCCCGTTGGCCGTCTCGGCGGCGCCGCTGACCAGGTTGACGTACGGCCGCAGGTGGACGGCGCCCAGCTCGACCAGGTCGTCGCACTCCTGCCGCAGCGAGCGCGACACGGCCCAGCTGCCCTCCACCGCGATGTGGATGACGCTCACCCTGATGCCGAGGTCCTGCGCGTCGCACACGACCTGCGCGAGGTCCTCGTCACCGCTCAGGACCACCGCGTCGCAGATGGCGTTGTTGCGGGCGAGGGTCATGAGGTCGCGATGCACCTGGGCGTCGACGCCCTCGCGCCGGCCCGGCCGGATGCGTGACAACCTGAGCTTGAGCCCCGGTATGTCGGCCAGCGCGTCGTGCTCCGGAGTGCGCCGTCCTTCGACGGTCGCTTCGTACCAGTAGCACCGCAGCAGCGGCAGGCCGGTGCGCTCGCGCGACAGGCCGGTCATCAGCTGGAGCAGCCCCGGGTAGTCCCAAGAGACCGCTTCGCGATGACGCGTGCCGTGCACGGCCATCGCGCCATCAGCCAGCAGATAGCCGGCGTCCACGAACAGCGCACAGCGATCCACTGACACCGCCCCTTTCCTGGTGGTCCGACCTTGCTGGCTCTGCACCGTCAGAGACCGGACTCGGCGGCCCTTTCTCAGGGTAATGAAAGCAGGTGATCGTGCGAGGGTTAATCCCGACGATTCGCCCCTCACCCGCCATCGCGCCGGACCACTCAGGCCGACCGTACCATTTTGTCCCGATTATGGTCACGAACGTGCTCGTACGCTTATGGCCGCGACTCCGAAAAGAACGGCGTCCTTACCCGTGGCGATCGTCAACCCGGGATCGGCTCCGAGTTCGGCGCTGACCGTGTCGACATCGACACCGAACGTCATCTCCGCCACACCGGCCGACGACCCGTCGAAGACGTTCGCGGCATCGCGGTCACCGCCCGACGGGCGCAGCGCGCCGGTGCCGAGCGAGACCTTGTCGCCCTTCAGGTCGGCGTCGCCCTCCCACGCCACGAGCGCGGCCCTGGCGGGGGTGCCGGCGGGACGCAGCCCGCCCAGCGGGAGGCGTACCCGGCGGGCGGACCCGCCGACCACGGTGGCCGCGTCGAGCACCACCGCCTGGCTGTACGGCTGCGCCGGATCGGCCACCACCAGCACCAGGCTCCACCCCGCGTGGCGTGAGGCGCCTTGTTCCAGCGGGGCGTCGGCCGCCCACCACACGCCGGTCCTGCGCGCGCTCGCCGCCAGCCCTGTGACGTCGGCGAAGGCGTGGTAGACCGGGCCCTGGGGCAGCTCCCGCACGGCCACGTGGCTGGGCCGGATGCTCGCATATTTGCGCCGCCCCGGCGGCCTGAACTTGATGGGCCCGGTGCTCGACCCGCCGGCCGACCAGTAGAGCCCGGCCCACACGATCCTGCCGCCCTTCGGCAGCGAGACTCTGGCCCCGCTGGAGGCGAGGGTGGTGAGGGCGTCGTCCTGGTCGACCGCCACCATCGGCCAGAGGTCGTTGTCGCGCCGGTCGCCGTCGCGGTGCCGGGCCTGCGCGCAGCCGGGGCTCTCCTCGTCGCAGCTCAGCAGCGCGTTGCCCACCGCCTTGACCGTCACCTTGCCGTCGGCGGCGAACCTGGCCGGAGCGCCCGTCGCGCGTACGCCCTCGCCGCCCCGCGCCCTCACTCGCAGCGGGCCCGCGTCGATCCGTGCGGCGGGGCCCGTGCCGCGCGGGGCCCGCTGGGCCACCGCCACCCGCAGGAAGACGGCCGTCGCCCGGCCCGCCGCCAGAGGCTCCCTGGTGCAGCGGGCGCCGCCCAGCGAAGGACGGCACTCCCAGCCGTCCGCGGGGCCCACGACGGCCGGGCTGCCGCGGCGGGCGGGTGGCATGAGCGTCACGCCGGGCGGCAGGGTCACGTGCGCCGTCAGATCCTCGCTCGGCCGTTCCCCGTGGTTGCGCAGCCGCAGGCCGACGATGCCGGGGTGGGATCGTACGAGTGCGCCGAGCACGTCGACGGTGGCCCGCAACCGCGCGGTGCCCTCGGGCGTTTGCTGCACGCGGGGCGGCGGCACCCGTTCGGGCTCCCCGCCCCGGGGCGGCGCCTCGCCGGGTTTCTCCTGGGGCGGCACCCGCTCGGGGTCGGCCTGGGGCGGCACCCGCACCGCTCGTACGGGCTCCGACGGCCGGGCGGCCACCGTCGCGGTCGCCGGTGTGCCGTCGGGCCCCCCGTCGGCGCCCTGCCACAACGACGCCGCCGCGGCGACCGTGACGGCGACGCCCGCGACCAGCACGACGGGCTGGCGGCGGGGCGTCCGCCAGAGCCGCCGCAGGACCGGCGGCAGCCGCTTCGCTCCGTCGCCCGGCTCCGGCCTGGCCAGCGCCGCCGCGTACCGGCCGAACATGGGCCCCGCGATCAGCGGTCCCACCAGCACCCGCAGCCCGCGGTTGACGTCGGTGAGCTCAAGGATCACCCCGTGACACTCCTCGCAGGCGTCCACGTGCCGCTCCACGGCCCGCGCCTCGCGCCTGGCCAGCCCGCCCCTGACGTACGCGCCCATCTTGCCCAGCACGGGCCGGCAGTCGTGCGGCGGCGCGGCGCCGAGATGCATCTGCAGGTACGCCCGCCGCAGCCCTTCCCTGGCCCGGTACGCCAGCGCGGCCACGCCGTTGGCCGACAGGCCGAGCAGCGGCGCCACCGCGGCCGGCTTGCACTTCTCCACCTGCGTGTGCCAGAGCACCGCCCGCCAGCGCTCGGGCAGCGACAGGTAGGCCCTGGCGATCAGCGACCGTTCCAGCCCGGCGAGCGCGGGATCGACGAACGGCACGGCCGGGTCGTACTCCTCGACCTCGCGTGCCTGGCTGCCCGCCAGCTTGGAACGGTCGTGCACCGTGCGCCGCACCACGGTCAGCAGGTAGGTGCGGAAGCCGGACTCGGGCCCGCCGCCCCTTCCCACGAGATCGAGGATCTTGGTGAACGCCTCGGTGACGACGTCCTCGGCCTCGGAACGCCGGACGAGCTGCCGGGCCATGGCGCGGGCCGCGGCCACGTGCCGCTCGTAGAGCCGCCCGTAGGCGGCGGCATCGCCCTGTCGGGCGGCCTGTAGCAAGCTTGCATCGCTCTGCGGCAATTCGACACCCATGATAGGCCTCACGATTACGAAGGGTTGCCCCGCGCATACATTCCGCATTACCTGTCGCGGCTAAACCGGGTGCGGGGAGGCGATCATGGGCGGGCCATAAGCTTGGGCGCATGACGGATCGCGACAACCTGCTGGCCGAGATCAAGAGCAAGGCCATCGTCCACGGCAAGGTCACGCTCTCCTCCGGCAAGGAGGCCGACTTCTACCTCGATCTGCGGCGCATCACGCTCGACGGCGTGGCCGCACCGCTCGTCGGCAGGGTGATGCTCGACCTGACCGCCGACCTGGAATACGACGCGGTGGGCGGGCTCACGCTGGGGGCCGACCCGGTGGCGGGCGCGATGGTGCACGCCGCCGCGGCGCGCGGGCGCACGCTCGACGCGTTCGTGGTGCGCAAGGCGCAGAAGGCGCACGGCCTGCAGCGCAGGATCGAGGGGCCGGAGGTGAAGGGGCGGCGCGTGCTGGCCGTCGAGGACACCTCGACGACGGGCGCCTCGCCGCTGACGGCCGTGGAGGCGCTGCGGGAGGCCGGGGCCGAGGTGGTCGCGGTGGCGACGATCGTCGACAGGGGCGCCAGGGAGCGCGTCACCGGCGAGGGCCTCGACTACCGCACCGCCTACACGCTCGCCGACCTGGGGCTCTAGCCGGGCTCGCGGACGGTGAACGCCTCTCTCTTCCCACTGTCGCCCTGCTCGCGCGGCTTGCCGTTCTCGGTGACGCGCACCGTGCCCGCGTCGCTGAGCACCACGTCGAGTTCGGGCTCGAAGTAGTTGAGCTCCTCGCCCCTGGTCATCTCGTGGTGGTAGAGCACGTCGCCGCCCGGCACGCGTACGGTGACCGTCGGGCAGGTCTCCTCCACGCACACGAGACGTACGGTCGGCACCCGCGCGGTCGCGTCGGAGGCCGGTGCGGTGGCGAGGCCGGTGGCCCGGGTGGAGGCGCGCTCGCGTTCAGGCGCCTGCCCGCCCGGCGCGAGGAGCAGCGCGCGACCGCCGATGACCAGCAGGGTCAGCACGGCTCCCGCCGCCAGGACGGTGAGGGCTAATCGGGCCATGCCCATCGGATCTGACCTGTGGCGTCCCACAGGGGGAGCGTACAGCCGAATGATCCGCCGTCGTGGCTAGTGGCGGCCGTTGGTGACGCGGTGCTTGCCGCTGGGAACGGCGGCGACCTTCTCACCTCGGCGCTTCTTGATCACCTCGACGATGATCGGGATGATCGAGATGAACACGATGAGGAAGACGCCGGGCAGGATGTACTTGTCGATCTGCTTGGGATCGACCTCCCTGCCGAGGGCGTTGCCGAGCAGGATGAGACCTTCGGTCCAGACGATGCCGCCGATGACGTTCCACACGAGGAAACGTTTGGGCGGCATCTCCAGCACGCCCGCCACCGGGTTCATGAACGTGCGGACGATCGGCACGAATCTCGCCAGCACCACGGCCTTGGCCGGGCCGAACTTCTCGAAGAACTCCTCGGCCCGCAGCACGTGCTCGCGTTTGAACAACCGCGAATCCGGCTTGTCGAACATCCTGCGGCCGAACCGGGCCCCCAGGAAATGCCCGAGCTGGGCGCCCGCGATCGCGCACAGCGGCGTGCCGACCAGCAGCACGGGCAGCGAGAGCGGTGTGATGCCCATGCCCTGGGCCACCGCCGCCGAGCTGAAAATCCCCGCGGCCACCAGCAGCGAGTCGCCGGGCAGGAAGAACCCGAGCAGCAGACCCGTTTCGGCGAAGATGATGGCCAGGACGCCGACCGTGGCGAATGCGCCGAGAATCGTGAGCCACCACGTCGGGTCCAGAAGATTCCAAAGCCAGTCCACCAGGAGAGCCTACCTGTAGTGGAGAGGCGCAAAGTGACCAATGAGGTCGCGTTGTCTCTACCACGCGGGGTAGGGAGCCGGGATACTGGGCTCGCGCGAAGCCGTTACTTCTCAGGGAGATGAATCATGCCTATTGCGACTCCAGAGGTCTACGCTGAGATGCTCGACCGGGCGAAGGCCGGCGGATTCGCCTACCCGGCGATCAACGTGACCTCATCGCAGACGTTGAACGCCGCACTGCGGGGCTTCGCCGAGGCCGAGAGCGACGGGATCGTGCAGGTCTCCACCGGCGGCGCCGACTTCCTGTCGGGCACCACGGTGAAGGACATGGTCACGGGCGCGACGGCGCTGGCCGAGTACGCCAGGGTGGTGGCCGCGAAATATCCGGTCACGGTCGCGCTGCACACCGACCACTGCCCGAAGGACAAGCTCGACGGCTTCATGCGGCCGCTGATCGACATCTCGCTCGAGCGGGTGGCCAAGGGCCTCGACCCGCTGTTCCAGTCGCACATGTGGGACGGCTCGGCCGTGCCGCTCGAGGAGAACCTCGAGATCGCCAAGGAGCTCCTGGACAAGTGCGCCAGGGCGCGGATCATCATGGAGATGGAGATCGGCGTCGTCGGCGGCGAGGAGGACGGCGTCGTCGGCGAGATCAACGAGAAGCTCTACACGACCCCCGGCGACGCGGTGGCCACCGCCGAGGCCGTGGGCGTCGGCGAAAAGGGCCGCTACATGCTGGCCGCCACGTTCGGCAACGTGCACGGCGTCTACAAGCCGGGCCACGTCAAGCTGCGGCCGAGCGTGCTGAAGGAGATCCAGGACGCGGTCGGCGCGAAGTTCGGCAAGGACAAGCCGTTCGACCTGGTCTTCCACGGCGGCTCCGGCTCGCTGCTCGAGGAGATCCACGAGGCGATCTCGTACGGAGTGGTGAAGATGAACGTCGACACCGACACCCAGTACGCCTTCACCAGGCCGATCGCGGACCACATGTTCCGCAACTACGACGGGGTGCTCAAGGTCGACGGCGACGTGGGCAACAAGAAGACCTACGACCCGCGTTCCTACGGCAAGGCCGCCGAGGCCGGGATGGCCGCGCGCATCGTGGAGGCGTGCCAGAGCCTCAAGAGCGCTGGGACGAAGATCTCATAGCACATGAGCGGCCCGGCGGGTATGACTTGTCCTATGGATAACCTTCTCGCCGGGCCGCCCCCGACGCACCTGCCGGACCTGCCCGAGGCCAGGGAGGCGCTCGAAGCCGGGGCCAAGGCCTCCGACGTGGCCGCCCGCTTCCCCGCCTTCCCCACGGCCTGGGCTGCGCTCGCGGAAGAGGCCTTCGCCCAGGGGCACGCCGTCACCTCATATGCCTTCGCCCGTACGGGCTACCACCGCGGGCTCGACCAGTTGCGCCGCAACGGCTGGAAGGGGCACGGGCCCATCCCCTGGGAGCACGAGCCCAACCGCGGCTTCCTGCGCTGCCTCCACGCGCTGGCCAGGGCGGCTCAGGCGATCGGCGAGAAGGACGAAGCCGAGCGGTGCCTGCAGTTCCTCAAGGACAGCACCGAAACGGGTCACGACGCGCTGACCCGGAGTTAGCCCTTGGGACGAATAACCACGTTCGGGTAGTCTCTCCACGCAAGAGCCCCTGTCGCGCTTGCGCCAGGGGTTTCGTTTTGTGCTCGGGAGACTGAACCATGCCGGCTGCCGTACTCGTTGGTGCCCAGTGGGGCGATGAGGGCAAGGGCAAGGCCACCGACCTGCTCGGTGGCGACGTCGACTACGTCGTCCGCTATCAGGGTGGCAACAACGCGGGTCACACCGTGGTCATCGGAGACCAGAAATACGCGCTGCACCTGCTACCGACGGGGATCCTGTCGCCCGACGTGGTGCCGGTCATCGGCAACGGCGTGGTCATCGACCCCGGCGTGCTGCTGGGCGAGATCGACGGGCTGGCCGAGCGGGGCATCTCGGCCGAGCGGCTGCTGATCTCCTCCAACGCGCACCTGATCATGCCCCACCACAAGGCGCTCGACAAGGTCACCGAACGTTACCTCGGCAAGGCCAGGATCGGCACCACGGGGCGCGGCATCGGGCCCGCCTACGGCGACAAGGTCGCCCGCATGGGGGTGCGCGTCCAGGACCTGCTCGACCCCGGCATCCTGGCGAAGAAGATCGAGGTCGCCCTGACCGAGAAGAACCAGGTGCTGACCAAGGTCTACAACCGGCGCGGCATCGACCCGGCGGCGGTCGTGGAGGAATACCTCGCCTACGCCGAACGCCTCAAGCCGCACATCGCCGACACCTCGCTGGTGCTCTCCAAGGCGCTCGACGACGACAAGTTCGTGCTGCTGGAGGGCGGGCAGGGCACGCTGCTCGACCTCGACCACGGCACCTACCCGTTCGTCACGTCGTCGTCGCCCACCTCGGGCGGCGCGTGCGCCGGGGCGGGCATCCCGCCCAACCGGCTCACCAAGATCATCGGCATCCTCAAGGCGTACACCACCCGCGTCGGCTCCGGACCGTTCCCCACCGAACTCACCGACGACGTGGGCGAGTGGCTGCGGCAGACCGGCGGCGAGTTCGGCGTCACGACCGGCCGCGACCGCCGCTGCGGCTGGTTCGACGCGGTGATCGCCCGGTACGCCACCCGCGTCAACGGCATCACCGACTACTTCCTCACCAAGCTGGACGTCCTGTCCGGGCTGGAGCGCGTACCGGTGTGCGTGGCGTACGACGTGGACGGCGTCCGCCACGACGAGATCCCCATGACGCAGACCGACTTCCACCACGCCACGCCGATCTACGAGGAGTTGCCCGGCTGGCAGGAGGACATCACGGGGGCCAAGGTCTTCGAGGACCTGCCGCCGAACGCGCAGGCGTACGTCAGGGCGCTGGAGGAGATGAGCGGCGCCCCGATCTCGGCGATCGGCGTCGGCCCTGGCCGCGACCAGACCGTCGTGGTCAGGCCGCTCGTCTAGCTGTCCGTCCGTCTCAACCGGGCTTGGGGGTGGGGACCCCTTCGCCCGGCCGCGGGAACATGCCGTCGTCCCCGCAGTTCACCGCTTCGGCGTACGCCTTGGCGAGGGCGGGATCGCGGTCGACGAGGCTGTCGAGGTCGGGGCCGCCGGTCTTGAGCGCGGCGACCAGCTTGGAGACCTGGCGCACCTTCTTGCCGATCCCGTCGTAGTCCTTCTTCTTCTTGATACGGTGCCGCTCCACCTTGGGCAGCAGCTTGCGCAGCGCGCCGCGATAGCCGGCGATCATCTCGGCGCCCCCTTCGACCGGTCCAGGCCCGGCGTCTTCCAGCAGCTCGGCTGAGGCACGGGTGGTGTCGGCGACGAAGTTGAGGTGCGAGGCCATCTCCAGCAGGGCCAAGGCCGCGAAGTCCCCGGCCACCCGGTCGGGAACGCTGTCGTCGAGGGCCCGCTTCGACGGAGCCTTGGGCTTGTCGCGGAACAACCGGGTCGCGGCGCAGACCCGGTCGATCCAGGGGACCAGGTGCGGGGCCGCCGTCGTGGGCGGGGCCGGCGAGGCCGCGGAGGGCCGGGCTTGCGTGGCAGCGGCGGAGGGTTCAGGTGTCTCGCCGGACGCGCAACCGGCCGTCCCGAGGGCGGCGACGAGCGTGAGGGACAGGCCGATGCGCGGTTTCTGGCCCACTATGACTCTCCTGCCTCGCGTTTGCTGTCGCTTCATTTCTAGCGGGTCAGGTTCGGGAGTGGTCCCCGCGCCGCGGGATCAGCCGGTCAGTACGGCGGCCGTCATCGGGGTGTGGACGGTCCAGCCGAGGGTTTCGTACAGGGCCCTGCCGTCCGCCGTGGCCACCAGGATGCCGTGGCGTGCGCCCGCCGAGGCGGCGGCCGAGGTGAGGGTGCGCATGATGACGGTGCCGAGGCCGCGCCGGCGGTGGCGGGCGGCCGTCTCCACCTGGTCCACGACGGCTGTCCGGCCCGTCGGTGCGAACTGGCCTCTGGCGGCGACCTCGCCGGCGTTCGTCAGTACGCGGGCCACCGTGACGCCGGCTCTGGTCGTGACGGCCAGCGTGTAGCCCGCGGGCGCGGGGGGCTGGGGCGTGCGGAGCGGGAGGGTCGCGGTCATCATGTACTCCGGCTCCTCGACGCGCCAGCCGGCCGGGAGGCAGGGGACGACGGCCTCGGTGGGGGCGCAGAGTTTGAGCCAGGTGCCGGGTGTGGTGATGGTGCCGGTCAGCCGGCGGAGGATCTCGGGGGTGGGCGCGGGGACGATGTGGCGGGCCACGTGTCCTGGGAGGCCGACGTCGACCCTCGTGCCCCAGGGTTCGGGCACGGGCCGGGGGGCTCTGCGGGAGATCGCCCATCCGTCCACCCATGCCCGGACTGTTGCGGGATGGGCCTTGTTGAGAACCTCCGTCATGTAATCCAGCTTATTGTCTGAGGTCTAGTCATCGACCGGGCGTAGCAGGATAAAAAGGACACGGCGTGGCACTGTCTAGTGGCACCCCCAGCCAGGTAGGGTCCGGGTTGTGCGCGTTGAGATTCATGGTCACCGGGGTGCCCGCGGCCTCTGGCCGGAGAACACCCTGCCGGGGATGAGCCGCACGATGGAGCTGGGCGTGCACGCGCTCGAGCTCGACGTCGCGCTCACCGCCGATCGGCGCCTCGTGCTCACGCACGACCTCACGGTCTCCGCCGTGACCAGCGCCGACAGGCGGCCCATCCGCGCCGGCGACCCCCTCTTCCCCTATGTCGGCAAACCGATCAACTCACTCTCCCTCGCGCAACTGCGCATGCTCGACGTGGGCGTGCGGCTGCCGCGCCATCCCGACGATCCCTTCGCGCTGACCCAGGTGCCGATGCCCGAGACCCGCATGCCGACGCTCGGCGCGGTGCTGGGGCTGGTCAACGCCTACGAAGCCGAGAGCGTACGCCTGCACGTCGAGCTCAAGTCCGACCCGACCAGGCCCGAGCTGACGCCCGACCCGAAGGCCTTCACCGAGCAGGTGGTCGAGGAGCTCGACCGGCACGGACGGCTGGACAACGTCGCCATCCTCAGCTTCGACTGGCGCATCATCCGTTATGCCGCCGGGCTGGTCCCGGGCGCGCGCCGGTTCGCGCTGATCGAGCCCGACACGTTGCACTGGCACGACGACCTGGGCGACGACGTGCCCGCCGCCGCGCGCGACGCCGGGGCGACCACGCTCTCGCCCAAGCACACCATGGTGGACGAGGCCCTGATGGCGCAGGCGGCGGCGGCCGGCCTCGACGTGGCGGTGTGGACGGTCAACGACGCGGAGCTGGCGGGCCGGATGCTGGACCTGGGGGTGGCCGGGATCGTCACCGACTATCCCGACCGGATGCGCGACTTGTGGCGCGAGCGCGGGCTGCAGCTGCCCGAGCCGGTGGGGCCGCTCAAGCCGGTCGGCGTCTGAGCAGTTCCGGCGACCCGGAAGAAACAGACGTTCTAGAGCCAGCCGTTGCGGCGGAAGCCGCGGTGGAGCAGCACGCAGGCCGTGGCCATGACGGCCAGCACCGCCGGATAGCCCCACACCTGCTCGGTCTCCGGCATGAAGTCGAAGTTCATGCCGTAGATGCCGGCGATCATCGTGGGCACCGCGAGGATGGCCACCCACGAAGAGATCTTGCGCATGTCCTCGTTGGCCAGCGCGTTGGAGCGGGCGAGCGCCGCCTGCAGTATGGAGCTGCACAACTCGTTGGACGACTCCACCTGCTCGCACACGCGCGACAGGTGGTCACCGACGTCGCGGAAGTATTCGCGCATCTCCGACGGCACGACGCGGCGCTGGGGCAGCGCCGACAGCGGCGCCTGCAGCGGGGTGACGGCCCGCTTCATCTCCAGCATCTCGCGCTTGAGCTGGTAGATGCGGTTGATGTCGCGGGAGCTGACGTCGGCGAACACGGTCGCCTCGACCTCCTCCAGCTCCAGCTGCATGAGGTCGGACACCTGGAGGTACTGGTCGACCACGTGGTCGGCGATGGCGTGCAGCACGCCGGCCGGGCCGCGGCTCATCAGCATGGGCTTGTCCTCGAGGCGCTCGCGCACCGCGGTGAGCGGGCAGTGCTCGCCGTGCCGTACGGTCACCACGAAGTCGGCGCCGAGGAACACCATGATCTCGCCGGTGGCGATGATCTCGTTGTCACCCGGCCCTCTGCCGGGGTCGAGGTAGGCGATGGTCTTGAGCACCATGAACAGGGAGTCGCCGTACCGCTCGATCTTGGGCCGCTGGTGGGCCTTGACCGCGTCCTCGACGGACAGCGGGTGCAGCTCGAACACCTCGGCCAGCCACTCCACCTCGGGTGCCTCGGGCTCGTGCAGCCCGACCCAGACGAACGCGTTGGCGCCCTCGGCGCTCTTGTTGTGCTCGCGTACGAGGTGCAGCGCCTCGACGATGCCCGGGGCGGCGACCTTCTCGCCGTGGACGTAGGCGCCGAACTCGACGACGGACTCGACGGGAGGCACGCGGACGTCACGCACCGGGGCGGCGTGCTGACGCGCGACATGCTGGCGCACAGGGTGACGGTTGATGCGACGGAAAAGCGTGGACGAGCGCATGGCAGTCCCTTTCCGCCCGACCTGGCACGCTCCACGCGCGACGAGAAGTCACCTCAATCAGAACACAGGCGTGGAGGCACGATCAGGCTGCCGGATTGGAGTGGTCGGGGGTACGCGAGTCGTACGTGAAGAAGCACGTACTGCTGGGATCACCAGGTTGCATCCCGGACCACCTCCAATCACACAGGGACGCCGCAAAGCCGCCTTAACCTATCACAGGCGGGGAAACAATCTGACGACACTGGGCCGAGAGCAGTCGTCTCCGGCAGAACTCACCAACGATCGTCGTCTATTCCGCCAGGCGGTCCACCCCGCGGACCTGTGGGTGCCCACGGCGGCGGGCCTGCGACAATGAGCGTGTGCGCGTTCTAGTCATTGGTTCCGGAGGGCGTGAGCACGCCCTGTGCCGTTCCCTCAAGCTCGATCCCCAGGTCAGCGAGCTCCACTGCGCCCCGGGCAACCCGGGCATCGAGCAGGTCGCGACCGTCCACGCGGTCGACCCCCTCGACCCCGTGCAGGTCGCCGATCTGGCGACGCGGCTGCGGGTCGATCTCGTCGTCGTCGGGCCTGAGGCGCCGCTCGTGGCGGGCGTGTCCGACGCGGTGCGCGAGGCCGGCGTCGCGTGTTTCGGGCCGTCCAGCCAGGCGGCCATGATCGAGGGCTCCAAGGCGTTCGCCAAGGAGATCATGCAGGCCGCCGACGTGCCCACCGCACGCTCGCGGACCTGCGAGAGCGAGGAGCAGGCGGCGGCCGCGCTCGACGAGTTCGGCCCGCCCTACGTCGTCAAGGACGACGGGCTCGCGGCGGGCAAGGGCGTCGTCGTGACCGACGACAGGAAGCAGGCGCTGGACCACGCTCGCTCGTGCGAGCGGGTGGTGATCGAGGAGTTCCTCGACGGGCCGGAGGTGTCGCTGTTCGCGTTGTGCGACGGCAGCACGGCCGTCCCGCTGCAGCTCGCCCAGGACTTCAAGCGGGCCCTCGACGGCGACCAGGGCCCCAACACCGGCGGCATGGGCGCCTACACGCCGCTGCCGTGGGCGCCCGACGGGCTCACCGAGCAGGTCATGCGGGAGGTCGTGCACCCGACGATCGCGGAGTTGTCCCGGCGCGGGCTGCCCTACCAGGGGGTGCTCTACGTCGGGCTGGCCCTGACCGCGAAGGGCCCGAAGGTGGTCGAGTTCAACGCGCGGTTCGGCGACCCCGAGACACAGGTGCTGCTCGACCGGCTGGAGACGCCGCTCGGCGGCCTGCTGATGGCGTGCGCGACCGGCGAACTGGGGCTCGACCCGGTGTTCAAGGACGGCAGCGCCGTCACGGTGGTGATCGCGGCGGAGAACTACCCCGGCACCCCGGTCAAGGGCGACGTGATCACCGGGCTTGAGCCCTCCGACCAGGCCTACGTGATCCACGCCGGCACCAGGCGCGAGGGCGACACGATCGTCTCCGACGGCGGGCGGGTGCTCAGCGTGGTGGGCCACGGCCCCGACCAGCAGAGCGCGCGGCGCCACGCCTACGACCTCGCCGGGCGCATCACGCTGCGCGGCTCCCACTACAGGACGGACATCGCCCCATGAAGCACGTGCACTCCGGCAAGGTGCGCGATCTCTACGAGACGGATGACGGCCTGCTGCTGATGGTCGCCTCCGACCGGATCTCGGCCTTCGACCACGTGCTGGAGCCCGGCATCCCCGACAAGGGCGCGGTCCTCACGCAGTTGTCGTTGTGGTGGTTCGACCAGCTCGGAGACGTCGTGCCCAACCACATCGTGGCCAGGGGCGACGAGGCCCGCAGCGTGGTGTGCAGGCCGCTGACGATGGTCCAGGTCGAGTGCGTGGCCAGGGGCTACCTGACGGGCGGAGGGCTGGCCGAATACCGCGAGAGCGGCGCCGTCTCCGGGGTGCGCCTGCCCGAAGGGCTGCAGGACGGGTCGCGGCTGCCCGAGCCGATCTTCACGCCGTCCACCAAGGCGCCTGCGGGTCAGCACGACGAGCCGATCCCGTACGAGCGGGTCGTGGCGGAGGTCGGCGAGAAGGCGGCCGACGAGCTGCGCCGCATCACGCTGGCCGTCTACGCGCGCGGCGCGGAGATCGCGCGCGAGCGCGGCATCATCGTGGCCGACACCAAGATCGAGCTCGGCTGGGACTCCGACGGAGTGCTGACCTTGGGCGACGAGGTTCTCACCCCGGATTCATCGCGTTTCTGGCCGGCCGAAGCCTGGCAGCCGGGCCGTCCGCAACCTTCTTTCGACAAGCAATTTGTACGCGATTGGCTACTATCGCCCGAATCCGGATGGGACAAAGCCTCCGGAAACCTCCCACCTCGCCTACCTGACCACATCGTGGAGCGCACGCGCGAACGATACCTAGAAGCGTATGAGCGCATCACGGGAGCTCCCTTTAGCGGATGATTCGGCTGGGTCATGTGGTGTTACCGACTACTGTTGGCCCGATCGAGCCTCACCGCCAGAATTCAAGGAGCCGCACGAAATGGTCCGTTACCGCGTGCGCGGTGGCAACGCACTGCGTGGAACCGCGTTCATCCAGGGCGCGAAGAACGCCGTGCTTCCCATGATCGGTGCGGCGCTGCTGGCCGCGAAGGGCCGCACCGTCCTGCGCAACGTGCCGATCATCGAGGACGTCCGCCGTGCGATAGAGCTGGCCGAGGCGGTCGGCGCGTACGTCGAACTCCACGAGTCCGAGCGCACGCTCGTCATCGACGCCTCCCGGCTGACCAGCCCGGTGCTGCCCGCCGAGATCGCCCGGCGCTTCCGCGGCTCGGTGTTGTTCACCCCCGCGCTGCTGCACCGGCTCGGCGAGGCCGTCGTCGAGGGCGTCGGCGGCTGCAACCTCGGCAGCCGCAACCTCGACTTCCACTACCTCGGCTACAAACGGCTGGGCGCGATCGTCGACGAGGGCGAGACCGTCATCCACGTCAAGGCGTCCGGCCTGACCGGGGCGACCCTCTACCTCGACACCCCCTCGCACACCGGCACCGAGAACCTCATCATGGCCGCCTCCCTGGCCAAGGGCACCACCGTGATCGAGAACGCCGCCCTCGAACCCGAGGTGCTCGACGTCATCGACATGCTCACCAAGATGGGCGCGCGCATCAGCGGCGGCGGCACCGGGTTCATCACCGTCGAGGGCGTCGACACGCTGCACGCCGTCGAGCACACGGTCATGCCCGACCGGCTCGACGCGGGCGTGTTCGCGATGGCCGCGGCGATCACCGGGGGCGAGCTGAGCCTCGTGGGCACCGGCCTGGACCTGGGCGTCGTACGGTACAAACTTGAGCAGATGGGCGTCGAGTTCGCCCGGCAGGGCGCGGTGCTGCACGTGCGCTGCGAGGGCCCGCTGCGGCCGATCAACATCATCACCGACACCTATCCCGGGTTCGCGACCGACCTGCAGTCGCCGATGATGACCGTCGCGGCGCTCGCCGACGGCACCAGCTACATCCACGAGCGCATCTTCGACGGCCGTTTCGCGCTGGCCGGCGAGCTGAACAAGATGGGCGCCAGCGTCGACGTCGACGGCAGCAGGGCCGTCGTGCGCGGCCGCACCCCTCTCACCGGCGCCGAGGTGACGGCCCACGATCTGCGCTCCGGCATCGCTCTCGTGCTCGCCGGGCTCGCCGCCGAAGGCGAGACCGTCATCGGCAGCGGCTACCTCATCGACCGCGGCCACGCGCATCTCGCCGCTCGAATGCGCGCGCTCGGCGCGGACATTACACGAGAGATTTCCACCCACTAAAAATGGTGAGAAAATCCTCGTTGAGCTGCTAGGACATCATGTCGGGCGGTCAACCTGAACGGCTTTCCGGAAAAGTCGGGCGTGACATTACGGCCCCCGCGAGCGATCGTTCCAAAAGAGAGCACTGCAACGACAGCAGGATGGGACGAACATTGGTCGAGAGGGCCGAAGAAACTCCCCGAGTGTCACGCCCGGGCGCCATGACACCGGACCTCACCATCGGCGTGGTCGGACCCCACGACCTTGTCGAGCGAGTCATGCTGATGGGACACGCCGCGGCACCGCTGCCGTGTCGTCTGGTGGCCGCCGCCTACCGCGACGAGCAAGAGGCGCCCGACAAGGTGACGAGGCTCGGACCCGGTGTCGACGCATGCTTGTTCGCCAGCCCGGTCCCCTACGATCTGGCCAGGCGATCAGGCGTGCTGACGATGCCCGCGACCTACGTGCAACTCGGCGGAGCAGCACTGGTGGCGGCGCTGGCCAAGGCCGCGCTTGACACCCGGACGGACCCCAAACGGGTCAGCATCGACGTGGTCAGCCGGGCCGATGTCGAGGAGGCGTACACCGACCTCGGCATCCCCGCCACGGACGTGCACAGCCGCGACGAGCCGGGCGCCACCGGCACGATCGCGGCCTACCATGAACGCCTGGCCCGGCAGGGCGCGACCACGGGAGCGCTCACATGCCTGGCCGCGGTGGCCGAACGCCTGCACACCGCGGGCGTGCCGGTCATCAGGATCAGGCCGACCTCCGCCGCGGTCCGTACGGCGCTGCACACCGCGGCGCTGCTCGGGGCGCATCACCGGCTGGAGGAGTCGCAGCTGACCGTGGTGCTGGTGGAGGTGCCGACGCTGCGCGAACCCGTGCGCCGCGCCGCGCCCCGCTACTGGCGCGACGAGCTGCGGTTGTCGCTGCAGCGGCTGCTGGTCCAGGAGGCGAACCGCATCAACGCGACCGTCTGGCCCATCGACGATCACAGCTACCTGGTCACGGCGACCAGAGGCTCGATCGCGGCGGCCACCGACGGGTTCCGGGTGTTGCCGTTCGCGGCCAGGATCAGGGACGAGCTGGGGCTGGCGGTCGAGGTCGGCGTGGGCATGGGGCGGACGACGCACGACGCGGAGTCGCACGCGCGGGCCGCGCTGGCCCGCACACAGGCGGGCAAACAGGCGCAGGGATTCGCGGTCGACCGCGAAGGACGGGCGCTCATCCCGGCCCCGCGGATGCCGCCCACCGGCGCCACGGCACTCAAGCCCAAAGGGGTCGAGGTGCTGGCCCGGCTGGCGGCCAAGCTGGAGGGCGGCGACACTGTGGTGGACGCCGAAGGGGCAGGCAAGATGCTGGGGGTGACACCCCGTACGGCTCGGCGGTTGCTGCGCACGTTGGTTGACGAGGGACTCGCGTGGCCGCTACCGCCCAACCGTACTCCCCAGCCCGGCCGGCCACGGCAGCTCTACCGGCTGATCGTGGAGAAGCTGGGACCGCGCTGAGCCCCTGGTGATCGTGGAGAAGCCGGGACCGCGCTGAGCGCCCCGCGCTGATCCACCCGGTACGCGGCCCGCCGCCTCACCTTCCCCCTCCGACGGCGGCGGGCTCGCTTCCGGTTGCCCCACTGCGGGGTCTGCCATGCCCCGAGCCATGTCCGGAAAGTCACGACTTGGCGAACGTGCGGTTGACACTTGGGGAAATGGCGGTTGGTCCTCGCGAGAGGGGGTATGAATTGCGACGCCCCCGATCGACGGGATTCGGACGGGGGCGCCAATCTTTCGATGGCCCCTCGTTCGCCGTGCGCAGGTGAGAGCTCCCTGCCACCGCAGAGATCGGGCCACCTGTTTGTCCGGAAGCCGCGCGGTTTCTGTCGGGCCGCTCCGCTACTGTCATGACCCATGGACCACAACGCTCCTGACTCGCGGTCCCCGCTCATCGTCTGGGGCGCCCTCGCCATCGTCTACGTGGTGTGGGGATCGACCTATCTCGGCATCGGCATCGTGGTCGAGTCGATCCCGCCGCTGCTCGGCGCCTCCATGCGGTTCCTCGCCGCGGCCGTGCTCCTCGGTGGCTTCCTGCTCATGAAGTCCGGCAGGCGGGCGTTCACGATGACCCGGCGGCAACTGCTCAGCGCCTCGCTGGTGGGGGTGCTGCTGCTCACCCTGGGCAACGGCATGTTGTCGGTGGCGGAGCAGTACATCTCGACCGGGCTGGCGGCGCTGCTCGTGGCGTCGGTGCCGCTGTGGCTGGTCGCCTTCAGGTTCGTGGTGCGCGACCGTCCGAGGGCGGCGACCATGGCGGGCGTGCTGGTGGGGCTCGGCGGCGTGGCCGCGCTCTCGCTCACCGGGCACGAAGGCGCGGCCGCCACGGGCATCGCGGTGGTGCTGCTCGCCTCGCTGCTGTGGGCGGTGGGCGCGTTCCTGTCGGGGCGCGTCACGATGCCCGCCGACTCGTTCGCGACGAGCACGATCGAGATGCTCGCGGGCGGCCTCGGCCTCGCGGTGCTCGGCGCCGCGACGGGCGAGCGACTCGACCCGACGACGATCACCGGCCGGTCCTGGATCGCGCTGGCCTACCTCATCCTCGTGGGGTCGCTGATCGGGTTCACGGCGTTCTCGTGGCTGCTCGGCAACGCCCCCATCTCGCTCGTGTCCACCTACGCCTACGTCAACCCCGCCGTGGCGGTCGTGCTGGGCGCGCTGGTGCTGAGCGAGCCGATCACCCCGCGCATCCTCGTGGGCGGAGCGATCATCCTGGTCGGCGTCGCCCTGGTCATCTCGACGGAACGCCGGTCAAAGGTCCCGCAGCGCCCCGGCGAACGCGTCGACCGTGGCGTCGACGTCGGCCGCCGTGTGCGCCGTCGACATGAACCACAGGCCGCGCGGGACCATGTTGACTCCCCTGTCGAGTAGCGCCTCGTGCAGCCTGGCCATCCTGGCCCGGTCGGTGGCGGCGAAGTCCCGGTAGTCCCGCACGGCGGGCGCGTCGGTGAAGTAGGTCTGGAACACCGGGCCGGGACCGTCCACGAGCATCGGCACGCCGGCCTTGTCCGCGGCCGACCGCAGGCCCTCCATCAGCGCCGCGCCGCGCTCGTACAGCGTGCCGTAGACCTCCTCGCGCCGTTCGTCGAGGATGCGCAGCGTCGTCTCGGCCGCAGCCATGCCGACCGGCTGGGAGTTGAACGTGCCCGCGTGGGCGACCTTGCCCGTCGAGATGTGGTCCATGACGGCCGCCCGGCCGGTCAGCGCCGAGACCTGCATGCCGCCGGCCATGGCCTTGCCGAACACCGACAGGTCGGGGGTGATGCCGAGGTGTTCCTGGGCGCCCCCCGGGGCGAGCCGGAAGCCGGTGATGATCTCGTCGAAGATCAGCAGGGAGCCGTGCTCGTCGCACAGCCGCCGCACGCCCTCCAGGTAGCCGGGGTCGGGGCTGATCGCGCCGGTGTTGCACAGCACCGGCTCGGCGATGACGGCGGCGATCTGCCCCGAGTGCCGTTCCATCAGACCGGTCAGGGTCTCCAGATCGTTCCACGGGCAGATGATCAGGTCGTCCGCGTGTCCCGGCTGCTGCCCCGCCGTGCCCGGCACGGCCACGGGCTCCCTTGACGGCCCGGCCGCCTCCACGGCGGGGTGCACGCTGTAGAGGACGGGGTCGAGCCAGCCGTGGTAGTGGCCCTCGAACTTGAGGATCTTCGAGCGCCCCGTGTAGCCGCGGGCCAGCCTGAGCGCGCCGTGCACGGCCTCCGAGCCGACGGTGTTGAACCTCACCCGTTCCGCCGAGGGCACCATGGCGCAGACCCGCTCGGCCACGCGCACCTCGGCGGCGTGCTGCGCCGAGTAGACCATGCCTCGGGCCGCCTGGGCCGCGATCGCCTCCACGACCTCGGGCGGGCAGTGGCCGAGCAGCGCCGGCCCCTGGCCGAGCACGTAGTCGATGTAGGAGTTGCCGTCCACGTCCCACAGACGCGCGCCCTGGGCGCGGTCCACGTAGAGGGGGACGCCGGCCACCCGGCGGGCGTCGCTGGAGACGCCACCGGCCAGGTGGCGCCGGCCTTCGGCATGGAGGTCACGGCTGACGTGCAAGGTCCTGCTCATGGGGACCATCAAAGGCCGCGGCGGCGCCCGCCGACAAGGAGGAGAGCAACAAGGAGGGCGGCATCGCAAGGACGGGCCCTTGTGAGGCCCGCGACGCGCCTGGTGAGCTTGAGGGGACCTCCAGGAAGGAATGGCCGTGTTTCTCGGGCGTATCCGGCGCTCTCCCGCCGACGAAGTGGAACTGGTGGCCCGGCGCGAGGGTGGCGAACTTCTCAGCCTGGCCGGGCTGCGAGCCGGTGACGATCCGGTGGCCCTGCTGAACGAGTACGGGCTCCACCGGCTCACCGCCGAGGTGGACCGGCTCCGGGCCGGCGCGCGGGAGTTGCTGGACGAGGCGTCGGTGGTGTTCGAGCCGCCGGTGGCGACCTGCACGAAGATCTGCTGCCTGGCGCTGAACTACGTCGCGCACGCGGAGGAGAGCGGGCTGGAGGTGCCGCCGGAGCCGGTGTTGTTCTTCAAGCCGCCGTCCGCGCTGACGGGCCACAACCGCCCGGTGACGGCGCCGGCTCGTACGAAGCACCTGGAGCACGAGGTCGAGCTGGCCGTCGTCGTCGGATCGGAGGTCCGCGACCTGCCCGCGGAGCGCTGGCGCGAGGCCGTGGCCGGCTACACCGTGCTCAACGACATGACGGCCCGCGACCTGCAACTGGCCAACATCGCCCGCAACGCGCCGTGGGACCAGTCCAAGGGGTTCGACACGTTCGCTCCGGCGGGGCCGTACCTCGCGACCGTGGACGAGGTGCCCGACCCGCAGAACCTGGAGCTGACGCTGGAGGTCGACGGGGAGGTGCGGCAGCGGGCCAACACCAAGCAGATGGTGTTCGGGATCCCCGAGCTGATCGCCGACCTGTCGGACGGGATGACGCTGCTGCCCGGCGACCTCATCGCGACCGGCACCATCGCGGGCATCGCCCCGCTGAAGGACGGGGACGTCATGCGGGCCACCGTGCAGGACGTTGGCACCCTGGTCAACCGGGTCGACTTTCGGTCCGCCTAAACCATAGATATCGGCGCACCTCACTCGTACTCTGGGAGGTATGGAGTTCACGGTCGGCGCCCTCATCGACATCGACGACTACGTCGCCTCGACGCGGGCCCACGGCCGCGAGTGGGCGCGCAGGCAGCTCGACCAGGCCGACCGGGCGGTCCGCGCGGCGACGGCACGGCAGCCGGCTTCCTGCGAGCCGCTGCCGCCCGACGAGTGGCTGGTCAGGCTGAGCGGCGACGACCCCGACCGGCTCATGGGCGAGGCGACCGCGCTGGCCGAGCAGATCCGCGCGGGCATCGTCAACGCCACCGGCCTCACCGCCACCGTCTCCCTGGGCACCCCGCGGCAGGGCCCAGGGAACACGACGGTGACCGAACGGGACGCCCGGCGTACCAACTCCTACAAGCTGCTGCTGGGCGGCGACAGGGTCATCACGGCCCCGCGGGAGGAGCATTCCGGCGCGCCGCCTCCCGTGCGGATCGAGGCCGAGCTGGCCCGCCGCATCCAGGCCGGTGACAGGGTCGGCGCGGCCGGGCTGCTCGCGGGCTGGGTGGACAGGTGCGTCCAGGAGCGCGGCCTGTCCCCGAGTACGCTGCACAACTGGCTGATGGGCGAGCTGCTGTTCGTGGTCGACGTCGTCAACCGGGGACGGCTCACGGGCGGCTCCACCGACTGGGTCGACGCGTTCGCGCGCCTGCCGATCGAGGAGCTGACCACGGTGACCAAGATCCACGAGCGCTCCTACCTGCACATCTGGATCGAGGAAACGTTGTGGCGGTTGATGCCGCCCGCCCCCCGCGACATCCTGTCGATGGCCGAGAGCTACATGGCGGCCCACTACACCGACCCGCGGCTGCGGCTGGCGACGGTCGCGCAGGCCGTCAGCGCGAGCCCGTTCTACATCGCGCACCTGTTCGCCGACGTGCGCGGGACGACGTTCCTGCGCCACCTGACCGCGCTACGGTTGCGCCACGCCCGTGTCCTGCTCACCGCGACCACCGCGCCGATCGACACGGTCGCCGCCCGCTCGGGCTATCTGAGCGCGAAGGTGTTCCGTGCCGTGTTCAAGCGCCACGTCGGCTGCTCGCCCAGCGAGTACCGCCGCAACCACCGGCCCCAGCCCTCTTGAGACACCGTCCTCTTGAGAGGTGTGAGACCGGAATACGAGCGAAGCGTGCCACGACCCGATTCCACCGCTGGTAGAGGCCGGTGTGTCGAGGCCTGATCGGGATCGTTGAGATGGGCTCGCTCCTGCAGGGAGCAGAAGCACACGTCACCCGGGCGGGAGCTGGTCCGTCCACTCGGCGTCGATCGTCCACATGCCGTCCGGGTCATGGGCCATTCCGCCGGTGAGCGGCGCCCATACGGAGGTTTCGCGGATCCGCCCGGTGTCCGGGTCGACGACCATGATCCCGTTCCCGGAAGCCACCGGGACCTGCAGGCGTCGCCCGCCATCGGTCTCGCCGAGATCGACGACTCCCGGTCGTGAGGCGAGCGCTCGATAGGCGGCGGCACGGACCTGGGGCGAGACCGGCGCCTCACTGATCAGCGAGATCAGCGCCTCCATAGCGAGGCCATCCCGTTCGGCAGCCGTGATCGGTACCCCGCTGGGACGGACACCGCTTCCGGGGACAGCCGACCAGAGCCGGGTGTACAGGGCCTTCTCGTCGGCGGGCAGCGACCGCAACTCTGCGAAGGCCATGCGCAACGGCCCCACCGCGAACGGCTGAGGCTCCATCGGCCACTCCAAGAGCGTGCCTCCACCCTTCAGCCCCTTGCCTTTGATCCAGAACTGACCGTCGCGCCGATACCAGTACTCCTCGGTCACAGCCTCCTCGTTGGTGATGGTGATGTGCCAGTACGTCCCGGCGCCCTCAGGGGTGCGCTCCGCCGTCGCGGCGGCGACGAGCAAGACGTCGCGCGAACTCATGACCGGCTGCTGGGAGTCACCGACACGGCCCGGCACGATCACGAGTGCGGCAGCGATGGCCGCCGCGACCGCTGCGATCAGGATCCATCGCACCCGCCGCCAGGGGGTGCGCCGGCGGCGCGCCGTGGGCGACGGGCTGGCGGCGCGTTCCAGCAGGGCCGCGCGGGCGGCCGTACAGGCGGCGTGTGAGGGGGCGTCGGGCTGCGGGCGCACCGCGTGCAGCATCTCGATGTCGTCCATGATCAACCGTCCTTTCCGGCCGTTGTCGGCTCGGGGCCGTTCAGTGAGGCGCGCAGGTTCTTGCGGGCCCGGTGCAGCCGGGTTCGGACGGCGGCGCCGGTGATGCCGAGCGCCTCGGCCGCCTCCTCGGAGCTCAGCCCGCCCCAGGCGATGAGCAGGAGCACCTCCCGGTGGGAGCGAGGGATCTTCGCGAGCGTCGCCATCAGGGGCGCCCGTTGCACCTGTGCGTCCACGCGGCCCGCGACCTGATCGGCGTGGCCGTCGTCAGCCTGCGCGAGAGGTGTCCGGGAAAGAGCCCGATACCGCCTGGCTTCCGCCCGATGATGCCGGGCGATCAGGTTGGCGACGATCCCGTACAGCCAGGGCCGGGCATCCTCCCGCGACAGGTCGTAGCGGTCACGTCGGTCGAACGCGACCAGGAACGTCTCCGCGGCCACGTCGTCCGCGAGGCTCGGCCCTAACCGCTGTGCGGCGAACCCGTGGATCTGGACGTAGTAGCGGTCGAAGACCGCGGCGAAGCGTTCCGGGTCTTGCCAGGATTGCTCGATGATCGCCGCGTCACTGACCTCCTGGTCCGGAAGCGCCCGGGTCATTGCGGCCATATCCAGATTTTTCGTGTCATCGTCTGCCTTCGGTAGCTTGAACGGTTGCCCTCCTTCGCCGATGGGCGGACAAGTGTTTCACCAGCTGTCGCGGAGGACGTTGCGACACCCCCTCAGGCGAAGCGGTGCCGGGAAGGGCAACGGGCCGAACCACGTGTCGTCAAGCGGGGGAAACGGAAGGCTGTGGTTGATAGCGACCCGAGCGGGCCGGTGAGACCGTCGACAGTCGGTCTACGGGGAGCGGGCATCGTCACAGCCGGGCTCAGCGACGGCCATGGCACGCTTCGCTCGTATTCCGGTCTCACTCCTGAGACACCGTCCTCTTGAGACCACCGCCCTCCGGAGACCACCGCCCCTCTTGAGAAGACGCGACGATAGAATTGTGTGGGAACGATCCCACACACCGGACGGAAGGCGCTCATGGATCAGCGATGGGAGCTGCGGGGTTTTCTCGGGGACGACTGGCAGTTGCACCGGGCCCAGCTCCACGCCAGGGACGACCGCGGCGCGGGCGGGTGGATCCCCGCACGGGTGCCGGGCAGCGTGCTGGCCGACCTGCTGGCCGCCGGCGAGGTGCCGAGCCCGTACGTCGGCCGGCAGAGCCTGCTCTCCGAATGGGTGTCGCAGCGGACCTGGGTCTACCGGACCCATCTGAACGCGCCCGGCCTGGCACCCGGCGAGCGGGCGTTCCTCGAGTTCGACGGCATCGACCATTCCGCCTCCGTCCACCTCGACGGTGAGCGCGTCGCCACGCACGAGGGCATGCACATCCCGCTGGTCGTCGAGGTGACCGGGCTCGCCGAGGGCGAACACAGCCTGGCGGTGGTCGTGGACCCGGCGCCCGTCAGCGAGCCGCAGGTCGGCTACACGTCCAAGGTCAACGTGCACAAGGGGCGGATGGGGTACGGGTGGGACTTCTGCCCGCGCATGGTGCATCAAGGGCTGTGGGGGCCCGTACGGCTGCGCGTCACCGGGCCCACGAGGCTGGCCGGCGTGTGGGCCCGGCCCACGGGCACGCGACTTGTCGTGAGCACCGAGGTGGACGGCCCGCCGGCGAACGTCGAGCACACGCTGAGGGACGCCGACGGCCGCGTGGTCGCGACGGCCACCGGCGAGCACGCGGTCCTCGAGGTCGGGCAGCCCCGCCGGTGGCACCTCAACGGCCACGGCGAGGCCCACCTCTACGAGCTGACCACCAGGGTGCAGGGCGACGAGCGCCGGGTCCGCGTCGGTTTCCGCGACGTACGGTTCGTCTCCGGCCGAGAGGGCGCGCTGCCGTACCGGCTGACGGTCGACGGGGAGCCGGTCACGATCAAGGGCTGGAACTGGGTGCCCGCCGACGCCCTCTACGGCGCGGTCGAGGAGGCCAGGGTGCGGCACCTCCTCACGCTGGCCTGTGACGCCGGCGTGACGATGCTGCGGGTGTGGGGCGGCGGGCTCATCGAGAGCGAGACGTTCTACGACCTGTGCGACGAGTACGGGATCCTGGTCTGGCAGGAGTTCGCCCAGTCCAGCTCCGGCATGCGCAGCGTACCCAGCGAGGACGAGGCGTTCGTGGCGCGGATGGCGTGGGAGGCCGAGCGCATCGTGCCCGCCCGCCGCAACCACCCCAGCCTGGCCGTCTGGTGCGGCGGCAACGAGTTGCAGCGGGCCGACGGCGTCCCGCTGACCGACGCGGAATCCCCGGTGCTCCAGGCGCTGCATGACGTCGTGGCGCGGCTCGACCCCGACCGGCACTGGCTGCCGACCTCCCCGTCCGGGCCGGTGTTCGGCAACACCTTCGAGGGCCCGAGCCCGCACGACGCGCACGGCCCGTGGGAGCACCAGGGCCTGTCCGAGCACTACGGCTTCTACGACCGGGGCCGGTCGTTGCTGCTCAGCGAGTTCGGGGTCGAGGGGATGAGCAACGTACGCGCGATCGAGTCGGTCGTGCCCGAACCGGCGCGCCGCCTCCCGACGACCCGCCACCCCGTCTGGGACCACCTCGGCCGGTGGTGGAACAACGAGCCGCTGGTCCAGGAGGCGTTCGGCGGCGCGATCGGCGACCTCGCGACCATGTCGAGGGCCAGCCAGTTCCTCCAGGCCGACGGGCTGCGGTACGCGCTGGAGGCCAACCTGCGCCGTCCCGAGAGTTGTGGCGTGCTGCCGTGGCAGCTCAACGAGTCCTTCCCCAACGGGTGGTGCACGGCCGCCGTCGACTACTTCGGCGAGCCCAAGGCCGTCTACCACTACGTGCGCCGGGCGTACAGGAACGCCCACGTCTGCGCGGCGCTCCCGGCTCAGCGCGTGCACGGCGAGGTCACCGCCACGGTCTGGGCCTGGTCGGACGGCCCGTCGGACCGCCCGGCGGGCGGCCCCTCGGACGGCCCGGCGGGCGGCCCCACGGAGGTCACGGCCCGGTTCCTCCGCCTGGACGGGACCGAGCTGGCCAAGGAGCACTGGACGACCGAAGGCGGCCCGCCGCGGCCGCTCGGCGAGATCCGGTGCGATGGCGACGGGGAGCTGCTCCTCCTCGACCTGTCCAACGGCAACCGCTACCTGCTGACCTCGGGCGCCGACTTCGCCGGGCTGCTCAGCCTGCGCCAGGCCAGGCTCTCCACGCACCTGGAGACCGCCGGCACGACCTGGACGTTGCGCGTGCGGCACGAGGACGGGCCCGCGGCGCCGTTCCTGCGCCTGCTCGACGCCCGGCCGGCCACCACGCGGGGCTGGATGCGCTGGGACGACAACGCCATCGACCTGCTGCCCGGCGAGGAACGCGTGCTCCGCTGCGAGTGGGACGGCGTGCCGCCGGAGGAGCGCCGCGTGCGGCTCGACGGCTGGAACGTCGAACCCCGGCTGATCACCGCGGAGCGGGGCTAGTCGGCGCGCGACACCAGCCGGTACGGCTGCCGCGGCCGGCCCGCCTGCGACGACCTGACCGGCGGGAGCGCCCAGGCCAGCCCCTCCTCCACGAGGCTCTGCAACACGCGGCGGGCGCTGCGCGGCGCGACGCCCAGCATCTCGGCCACGCTCTCCGCGTCGACCACCATCGCCTCGGGGTCGTCGCCCAGCCGCTCAAGGAGCCGGTCGAGCGTTCTGGCCGCCTTGGAACCGGCCGCGGGCTCCTCCACCGGCTCCCTCCTGCGCCGCTGCCGCAGCGGCAGCGAGGTCGCGCTGCCGTCGCCGCCGACCAGGAAGGCGGCGGTGGCGTCGGCCGCGCGCGCCCGTTCGACGGCGATGAGGGCGTGGGCGTCGGCGTCGCGGGCGGTGTTGCCGAGCCCGATGCCCACCTCGACGACCATGCCGAGGTCGGCGCGCACCCGGTCGGCGAACGGCGCCACCCGGAACCCGTCGGTGGCCTGCGAGAGGGCGCCCACCGTCGCCGTGATCACGTAGCTGTTCTCCTCGCGCGGGGCGACGGTCGCGCCCATGAGCCGGGCCTCGGCCAGCAGCGACCGGTGCAGCGACAACTTCAGCTCCTGCTGCCAGTAGTTGCCCGGCCCCGACTGCGCCGGGCGGGCGGAGGCCGCGAGCTCGACGAGCACGATGGCGATCTGCGACTCCTCCAGGCGGCTGCCCGTGCCCAGCAGCGTCGCGGTGTTGATGGCCAGCCGCAGCGTGTGCGGGGTGGGCATCATCCGCAACACCGGCACCTTGGCCGCCTGCAGCTTGTGCGCCACCGTCCTGACCGTGGTCAGCGCCGCCGTGGTGGCGCCCTCGCGGTGGAGTCGCTCGTGGAAGGCGACGAAGTCGCGCACCGAGTCGGGCTGGTGGTATTCGGAGACGTGCACGCCGTCCATGGGCACGCCGATCTCCTGGTAGGCCTCGGCCACGTCGGCGCGGGCGATCGAGTCGATGCTCACCCTGGCGGGGTCGATCCGCATGGACAGCGTGCCGCGCAGCAGGCTGGAGTAGAGGCCGGCCCCGCTCACCGGCACGAACGTGGCGGGCACCGGCAGCTCGCCCGCCTGGGTCGCCAGGTCGTACTGGAGCGGCCCGGTGAACAGGACCGCGTCGATGTTGCCCGCGATCTTGGCGAGCTTGTCGCGGGTCTCGTGCTCACCGGCGTGCGGGGCGCCCACCAGCCGGAACGAAGCGGCCGAGGGCAGGCTCGCGCCGATGTGCACGATCTGCTCGACCAGATCGTGCGGCCCCACCACACCAACCGCGATCTTGGATCGTAGACCGTCCACCCTCTATGCCCCTGTTTTCCCGAGCAGAGCGGTGATGGTGCCCCCGAGTACCGCTGCCCTGTCGTCGTCGCTGAGATCTGAGAACAGTATCCGCCCTAACGACATACGCAGATCGATGAAGGGGAAGTCCGATCCGTAGACGACCCTGTGCGCGCCGAGCCTGCGGACCATCCCGGCGATCTCCCTGCCCGTGTTGTACGACCCGCACACCTCCAGGATGACCCGCTCGTGCCGCTCGGCCACCTCGATCGACTGGTCGATGCCGAGCGGCGTCACCCCCGAGTGCCCCGCCAGGATCGTGGCGCGCGGATGTCTCCCGGCCACCTCGTCGACCAGCGGCAGGTCGTTGTAGGGCGAGCCCGAGTAGGTGTGGGTGAGCACCGGCCGCCCGGTGAGCTCCGCGTACTCCCAGACCGCGGCGTAGCGCGCGCCGGTCAGCGGATATTCGTGCAGGTCGGGATGGAGCTTGACCCCGCCGAAACGCGGGTCGTCGCCCCACCGTTCGAGCTCGGCGACCGGGTCCTGCCAGGGGTTGACGGTCAGGTAGCCGGTGAACCTGCCGGGCGCCCGCTCCACGATCTCCGCGGTGGCCGCGTTGCCCTTGGCGGCGTCGAGCTGGATCGCCAGGTGGCTGGAGAGCATCGCGTGCGCGACGCCGCACCGGTCCATCACCGCCAGCATCCCGGCCGGGTCGGGGTCAGGGATGAAGAACACGCTGTACGGCCCGGCGTGGGCGTGCGCGTCGACGATCCTCGTCGCCTGCTGCGGGCGGCGCGCCCACAGAGCCGTCGTCAGCTCGTTCATGCTGCTCTGACCTCCTTCCTCAGCAGCCGGCGCAGGTTGCCCGCGCCGATGGCCGCGACCTCGGCCTGCCCGAGCTCCGACCAGAGCAGCCGGGTGACGGCCTCGGCCGGATCGCGGTAGGGCGCTCCCGTGCCGAAGACGAACCGGTCCGCGCCGAACCGGGCGACCAGCCACTCCAGCCCGCGGTGCGAGGACAGGTCGGCCAGCCCGATGCTCACGTTGCCCGTCCTGTCCAGGACGCCGGCGATCTGCCGCAACGTCCGGTAGCCCACGCCGCCGACGACGATCCGCAGGCACGGATGCGCCCGCGCGAGCGCCTCCACCTCCGGCCAGCCGGTCTGGCCCGCGTCCACGAGCAGCGGCAGCCGTACGGACTCCACGGCGTCGAGGACGGGGGCCGCGTCGGCGCCCGCGAGGTCCCAGCCGTGCTCGCGCGGGAAGGCGCGTACGGCGACCACGCCCGCCTCGACGGCGGCGCCGGCGAACCCCGCGCCCGTCTCACCGCACGTGTCGGGCAGCAGCACCCAGCACGGGCTGAGCCTGGGCTGCCCGGCGAGCAGGCCGGTCAGCTCGCGGTTGCCCCTGGCCGGGTCGTGCAGCCACGACGTCATGCTGCCGACCACGGCCTCGGCGATGCCCACGCGGTCCATCGCGGCGAGCAGCTCGGCCACGGTGCCCCCGCCCACGTCGCGACGCGGGTGACGGCCGAGCATGACGTCCGCGTCGATCAGGACCGGCCGGTCCTCGCTCATCGGCCGCCCCAGCGCTCGGCGAGCCCGTCCCGCGCCCAGCCGTGCGCGGTGAACGTGTCGGTCACGCCGCCCACGCGGATGGTGGGCGGGCTCACCTGGACCTCGGGAGGTACGTCCTGGAACGGGAAGACGGCGACCGTGAACCGGCCGTCGCGGCGGCGCAGCCCCAGCGCGTGGATCTCGCCGTACGGGGCGGTGGCGGTCTCGGGGTCGGGCATCCTGGCCGGCCCGCTGCCGAACGTGATCTCGTCCGGCGGCTGCGCGGGCACCACGAGCAGCCCGGGGCCCTGGCTGCTGGCGTGGCCTGGGCCGTGCTCGATCCACGGCGACGTGCCGTGGATCAGCCAGATCGCCTCCGCGTCGATCTCGTCGGTGATCAGCCAGTAGGACGGCTCGGCGCGTACGAAGACGATCCGGCGGTCGTGCCTGGCCCGGTAGCCGTGGTGGTGGCCGGCGAAGACGTCCACGTGCTCGCCCGCGTGGAACAGGTCGCGGGCCGCCCTGCGGTCCTCGGTGTAGTCCTCACCGGGCACGAGCAGGGTGTTGTGGCCCCTGGTCGCCTGGAACCAGTCGTAGTAGCCGGGGTCGTCGTAAGACGGCGGGCCGCCCGCCTCCCAGGCCAGCGGCACCCCCCAGCCGGACAGCACGAAGTCGAGTGCCGCGTGGTGGCTGTGCGGCTCCAGCTCGTGGCCGATGTACGGCCCGTGGTTGATCACGGTGTGCAGCGTGCCGGCGCGGAAGATCGTGTACGCGCTGTCCTCCAGGGCGTGCGAGCCCTCCGGGGGGACCACCGGCTCGCCCAGCAGCTCCTCCCCGGTCCGCAGCATCTCGGCGGGCCAGACCACGCCGCTGTCCTGCAGGTGCGGCACCCAGCCGCCCGAGGTCGTCAGCGAGGCCAGCCAGTCGTGCATGGCGCGGAAGCGCGGGTGCGCGACCAGGTCGGGGTCGACGGACGCGGCCCGCTGCACGCCCCCCAGGCACATGCCGTGATAGCCGGGAGAGCGCTCGTGGTGGCCGCCGTCCTCGCGCACGTCACGTTCCAGGTGCTCCAGGATGCGCGCCCTGGCCACCTCGGCCCACTGCCCCGACTCGGGCAGGTCGGGGAACACGCGGGCGACGTGCAGCAGCTCGCAGACGGTGGCGAACTGCCAGTTGCCGTGCCGGAACTCGTCGTGCTCCTCGGCCGCCCACCGGGCGCCGCCCAGCAGGGTCTTCATCATCTCCAGCCAGCACGCGTCGCTGAGCGCGGGCTCGGTGCCGAAGACAGCCAGCGCCCGGGTGACGTGCATCGAGCGGGAGGCGACGCCGAGGGAGTACCACACCACGTCGAGCCCCGGCCAGTCGCCTTCGACCAGGTCACGGCTCGCGTACCACTGGCGGAAGAAGCGGTCCCACTCGCGGGCGTAGCGGGGGTCGCCGGTCTGCGCGTAGGCCGACACCAGGGGCATCATCCACCTGAGGTAGTGGAAGCCGTACAGCCTGGAGCGGCCGTGGCCCTTGTCGAGGAAGTCCACCTCGGTGCCGATCAGCCGGTCCGCCTCCGCCACGTCCTCGGGGCGGGGCCGCGGCCACACCGGGTCGCGCCGCCGCCACGGCCGCGCCTGCGCGACCGACGTCACGCCCAGCTCGGCGAGCAGCGCCGCGTCGGTGATGTGCCGCATCCGCACCGGGTCCACGTGCGGCGGCTTCTCCACGTACGTGACATCCGCGCCCATCAGAGCTTCACCGGCTGCCCCGTACGCGCCGACTCGTGCGCGGCCGCCAGGACCGCTGTCACGTGCCGGGAGCTCTCCACGGTGATCAGCGGCTCGGTCCCCGCGATCGCGCAGTCCACGAAGTGGTGGATCGCGTCGCGGTAGGCGCCCGCCGGCACCCCGTGCACGACCCGCTGCAGCATGTTCCTGGGGTAGGTGTAGCCGTCCTCCGTGGCCAGCTGGATGTTCTCCTTCTGGCGGTCGAGCTGGATGACGCCCGTCTCGCCGGCCACGGTGACGTAGCTGTCCACCATGGTGGGGAAGGTGTTGGGGTAGATCCAGGCCGACTCGAACGTGGCGACCGCGCCCCGGCCGAACCTGGCCTGGATCTGCATGGCGTCGGGGGTGTCGATGCCCCGGCCGCGCAGCTTGCCGTATCTGGCCGTGGCGAACACCTCGACCACCTCGTCGTCGTACAGCCAGGTCATCAGGTCGATGTCGTGGCTGGACAGGAACCAGGCGCAGGTGGTCTCGCCGGCCCAGCCGAGCATCTCGGTGGGCACGTGAATGGTGTCGTCCTTGCGCGCGTAGCCCACGACGGGCTCGCCGATCGCCCGCATCTGGTCCTTGGCCTGCGCGTACGCCGGCACCCACCGGTGGTTGAACAGGCACATGGCCACGACGCCCGCCGACCGGATGGCGGCGACGGCGCGGTCGGCGTCGGCCACCGTCGTGGTGAACGGCTTCTCGACCAGGATGTGCACGCCCGCGCGGGCGGCGGCCACCATGACGTCGGCGTGCAGGTGGTCGGGGGTGGTGATGGAGACCGCGTCCACGGTGCCGGAGTCGAGCAGCTCCTGGTAGCCGGGGTGGACGGTGGCTCCTGGAGCGTGTTCGAGCGGCCGGCGGGCGACCGCGGTGATCTTAGTTCTGGGATGGGCGGCGAAGACCTCGGCGTGGCCGCGGCCCATGAGGCCGGCGCCGATGATCCCGATACGGAGTTCAGGCAAGTGCGTCATTCCATTTTTTCTCGGCGGCGTCGAGTGCTTCCTCGGCGCTCTGGGATCCCTGGAGGAAGGCTCTGACCTCTTCCATGAGGTATTCGGCCAGCTCGGCGTCCTTGGTGGTGCCGAGCGGGCTGTACTCAAGCTGCGGCAGCCCCTTGACGATCACCTGGCGGGCGACGGCCATCGGGTCGTCGCCCTCGGCCTCGGTGAAGAAGGGGTCCTTGGTCGAGGAGACCGTGGACGGGTAGATCGGCACGATCTTGCAGAAGGCCAGCTGGTTGGCGCCGTTGGTGAAGAACTTGATGAACTCGGCGGCGGCCTTCTTGTGCGTGGAGGCCTTGGGGATGGAGAAGGCCTGCTGCGCGAGCAGCATGTAGCCGCCGGAGCTCATCCTCACCGGCTCGGTGATGGCGAGGTCCTTGTAGACGTCGGGGGCGTTCTTCTGGATGTTGAGCAGCTCGGCGGCGTTGGCCATCGGTTTGAAGGCCACCTGGCCGTTCTCCAGCGACTGCGGCAGGCTGCGGATGTCCTTGGAGACGGCCCCTGGCGCGATGCCGTGACTGTCGTAGCTCTTCTTGAACTTCTCCAGTACGGCGACCGCTTCCGGCGTGTTGAACGCCGCCTTCTTCTTGTCGTCGGTCAGCAGGGGGACGCCGTGGTAGCGCAGCGCGGTGTGGTCGGGGATGGCGTTGGTGCCGTTGACCTTGGTCTTGTCGTAGACCGTGTCGGCCAGCTTGAGTGCCTCGGTCCAGGAGGTGGGCGGGGCCTTCTCGTCGAAGCCGGCCTTGGAGACGACCGACTTGCGGTACATCGCGACCGGGGCGCCGCCGTTGTACCAGGGCACGGCGTAGAGCTTGCCGTTCATGCGCATCGGCTCGACCAGGTTGGGCTGGAAGTCGGCCAGCTCTTTCTGGCCGAAGTAGGTGTCGAGCGGCTCCAGCGACGGGACGAACCTGCCCAGCTCGACCGAGTTGACGTTGACCGCGTCGGGCACGTCACCGCTGGCCACGGCGGCGAGCAGCTTGGTCGCACTCTCCTGGCCGGGAACGTCCACCCACTTGATGCTGACCTTGGGGTGTTCCTTCTCGTACTGGGCGATGAGGCCGGTGATGTAGTCGCTGTAGTTCTTCTTCAGGTTGATCGTCCAGAACTCGACCTCACCCTCGAAGGGCGGGTCGTCCGCGGGTGCCGCGGCGGTCTGGGGCGACGTGCCGGCGACACAGCCGGCGGTGAAGAGGGACAGCGCCAGCGCGCCGATCGTTAAGGCACATCGAGTCATCTCCGCGAGCCTCCTGCAAGATATGGCCGTCCTTTATCGCCACTTTCGGCACCATGTCAGCCTCGCAACGGAACGTCAAGAGGCAAGGTCTTGACCGTATAGATCAGCCGAATGTACGCTTCCCGAAATTCTGGCCAGCCTTTATCAAATCTTAGGACGGCAAAAAGGATGTGATGCGATGGCCGCCGGCCGGATCCCCGGGCAGCGGTGGTACACGCCCTACCTGTTCGTGTTCCCGGCGCTCGTCCTGTTCGGCGTGTTCTTCGCCTGGCCGGCGGTCACCGCGATCCAGCTGTCGTTCCTCGAGTACGACGTGGTCTCGCAGCCGGTCTACGTCGGGATGGAGAACTTCACCCGGATCGTCGGGGACGGCAGGTTCTGGACCGCACTGCTCAACTCGCTGCTCTTCCTGGTGGGCATGTTTCCGCTGCTGGTGGTGGTGCCGCTGCTGCTCGCCGTGCTGGTCAACCAGAAACTCCCCGGCATCAAGACCTTCCGGATGCTCTACTACCTGCCGGTCGTGACCTCGATGGTCGCCGTCGGCGTCGCCTGGGAGTACGTCTTCCACCAGCAGGGCGTGCTCAACTGGATGCTCACCGCGGCAGGGCTGCTCGACCAGCCCATCCAGTACCTCCTCGACCCCTTCTGGGCGCTGCCCGCGCTCGTCCTGGTCGAGGGCTGGAAGAGCATGGGTTTCTACATGATGATCTACCTGGCCGGGCTGCAGACCATCCCCACCAACCTGTACGAGGCCGCGAAGGTCGACGGCGCCACCGCCTGGCACCGGCTGCGCCACATCACGGTGCCGCTGATGGTGCCGTACATCGCGGTCGCGGTGACGGTGGAGATGCTCGACGCCATGCAGGCCTTCACCTCCATCTACGTGATGACCCGAGGCGGCCCGCAGGACGCCACCCTCACCCTCGGCTACTACATCTGGTCGGCGGCGTTCGAGCACTACGAGATGGGCTACGCCAGCGCGATGGGGCTGGTGCTCTGGGTGCTGATGATCGCCATGGCCATCCTCAACTACCGGCTCACCCGCGGACGGACGGTCATGCCATGAGCCTGCCCATGAGACTGCGGCGCGCCGGGATGTACATCGTGTTGTCGGCGATCGCCCTCGCCTTCGTCGGCCCGTTCCTCATCCTGCTCTCCGCGGGGCTGAAGCCCGCCGGCCAGGCGGTCTTCTCCTTCCCGCCCGACATCGTCCCCCGGCCTCCCGTGCTCGACTGGGTGATCGAGGCCTGGACCGCCATCCCCTTCCCCACCTACCTGCTCAACTCGGTGATCTACGTCGGTGTGACGGTGCCGCTCTACATCGTCGTCTCCGCGTTGTGCGCCTACCCGCTCGCCCTGATGAACTTCAGGGGCAAGAACCTCATCTTCTTCGCCATCCTGTCCACGATGTTCCTGCCGAGCGAGGTCATGCTCATCCCCAGGTTCCTCGTGGTCTCCGAGCTCGGGATGGCCGACACGTTCGCCGGGGTCATCCTGCCCGGGGTGCTGTCCGCCTTCGGGGTCTTCCTGCTCCGGCAGACGTTCGCGGGCGTGCCCCGCGAGGTCGTGGACGCCGCCCGCACCGACGGCTGCCACGAGCTGCGCATCTTCTGGCACGTCATGGTCCCCGCCGCCCGGCCCACCCTGGCGATCCTCGGCATCTTCGGCTTCATCTCGGTCTGGAACAGCTTCATCTGGCCGCTCGTGGTGCTCAAGGACTCCGCGAAATACCCGGTCGCGCTCGGGATCGCCTACCTCGCCGGGATCACCGGCACGGATGTCCGCAGTCTGGCCGCCGGGACGATCATCTCGATCATTCCGGTCGTCATCGTTTTCATGATCATGCAACGGCACGTACTCGAAGGCATGCGCGGCGCGGTCAAGGGCTGACGCCGCCGGAGGTGACGCAACGATGTTGACACGCAGGCAGTTCGGTCTGGGCGCGCTCGCGGTGGGCGCGCTGAGCACCCTGCACACGGGCACGGCTCGCGCCTCGGCGGGCCACGACTACACCTCGCGGGAGACGTTCGACCAGTTCGAGCGGACCTTCCACGAGAGCGGCGGCGTGGGCCAGCCGACCGACAACAACGAGCACGGCGGCCTGGCCTGGGGCCAGTCGTACGTGCTGGCGGGCTTCATCCGCATGTACGAGGCCTACCGCGACACCCACTACCTGGACCGGCTCGTCACGAACATCGACCTCGTGCTCGGCAACCGCGACTCCGAGCGCGGCGTGGCCGACTACCGCGGGGAGTCGCTGCCGGCGTGGCGGGCGATGCACCCCTACACCGTCGGCATCGCCGCGCTGAAGGACGCGTCCGGCCGGCCCGTGCTGGAGGTGCGCAGCTCGCTGCCGTACGCCGACCAGACCACGGCGACCGTGCGCGCGGGCGGCACCGAGGACCGCTTCACGTTAGAAGTGAGGAGCGACTGGAGGGACGTGGTCGCCACGTTCACCGACCTGTCCATGGACCCGGACTCCCCCGACTACGCCGTACGCAAGATCCTCGACGCCTACCCGACGCCCACCCAGGTCACCACGCGCGACCTGCGCGAAAGCGGGGAGATCACCCTGCCCGCCCAGGGCACGACCCCGCTCGTCTCCCAGCCTGTGATCTTCGCCGTGCACACCGGCATGATCACCTATCCGATCGCGTCGTTCGCACGCATCGTGCTGGGCACGCCGAAGCTCCGCGCCGACGCGCGCTACCGGGCCAAGGCCATGGAATATCTCGACGCCGCCAAGGCCGCGGCCGCCGTGCACGACCGGGAATGGCGGCGACGCGACGACGGCGGCGGGTATCTCGCCTGGGTCAAGGGCACGCCGCTCGCCTACGACGGCACCGAGATGCCGACCAACCAGTTCCTCGCGCTCGGGCTCACCTACGCCGAGATCGCCGCCGCCACCGGCGACCCCGCCTACGCCGACCGCGCCAGACGCATGGCCCGCACCTTCGCCGGCGAGCTCAGGACCAACGACAAGGACGCCTACCACTGGCCGTACTGGCCGTCGTTCGGCGCCACCTACCGGGGTTTCTCGGCCGGCGACGGTCTCTCCGAGTTCACCCCGTCGGGCAACGGCGCCCAACAGATCGAGGACCTGAGCCACGGCGCGATCGACGTGGAGTTCGCCGCCCTCGCCTTCCGCCACAAGCTCGGCTTCAAGGGCGCCGACATGGCCAGGTTCGCCAGGTCCTACAGCAGGAACATGGCCACCACCGACGCCGAGGGCGTGCCGACGACGTTCCATCGCGTCGACGGCACCGGCGGACTGGCCGCCTCCGGCCAGTATCTCCAGGCGCCGCGGTGGATGGCCGTCGCGCAGTGGGACCAGAAGGTCTTCGAGCACGCCAAGTCGATCTACGAAGCCCGCGCGCTCGAACCCGGCCAGGGCTCCCACATCGCCGGCGTGGCCTACCTCAACTGGCAGGCCCGCCGAGGGAAGTGACGGCCCTACTTCGCGAAGGAGGCGGCGGCGGCCAGGAAGGCGTCATTGGCCTCGGGTGAGCCGATCGAGACCCGCACGCCCTCCTCCGCGAAGGGCCGCACCGCCACGCCCTCCGCCGCGCACGCGGCGGCGAAGTCGAGGGTGCGCCCACCGAGCCGGAGCCAGACGAAGTTGGCCTCGGTGGGCGGCACCGTCCAGCCCTGCTCCAGCAGCGACTGCCTGACCCGGGTGCGCTCCTTGACCACCTGCTCGACCCGGTCGAGCAGCTCGTCCTCGGCCTCCAGCGAGGCGATGGCCGCGAGCTGCGCGAGGTGGTTGACCGCGAACGGGACGATCGTCTTGCGCACGGCCGACGCCACGGGCTCCTGCGCGATCATGTAGCCGACCCGCAGACCGGCCAGCCCGTACGCCTTGGAGAAGGTGCGCAGGACGCAGACGTTGGGCCGGTCGCGGTAGAGGGTGAGGCCGTCGGGGACGTCGTCGTCGCGCACGTATTCGTGGTAGGCCTCGTCGAGCACGACCAGCACGTGCTCGGGCACCCGGTCGAGGAAGGCTTCCAGCGGGCCGCGGCGCACGGCCGTGCCCGTCGGGTTGTTGGGGTTGCACACGAACACCAGGCGCGTGCGGTCGTTGATCGCCTCGGCCATGGCGTCGAGGTCGTGGTCCTCGCCGGCCAGCGGCACCATGACCGAGGTGACGCCGGCCAGGTCGGCGAGCAGCGGGTAGGCCTCGAAGGAGCGCCACGCGTAGACGACCTCCACCCCCGGCTCGCCCACCGTCTCGAACAACTGCTGCGCCACCGTGACCGATCCGGCCCCGAGCGCGACGTGCTCGGGCGGCACGGAGTAACGCGCGGCGATGGCCTCGGTCAGCCTCGTCGCCCCGGGATCGGGATAACGGTGGATCTGCCGCGCCCCTTCGGCGATCGCCTCGACCACGGACGGCAGCGGATCGTACGGGGTCTCATTGGACGACAGTTTGTACGACCTGCCGTCAGGAGCCGCTACGGCCTTGCCCGGTTTGTACGGGGCCATGGTGTCGAGAATCTGGCGGAAACGAGGCATGGCCCCCACTGTAGAAGGCCCGGCGCGGCCAAGCACCACCCGGCCCGCGTCACTCCTTGAGCGTGCGCAACATCGGCGGGTGGAGCAGCTCGGCGGGGCCCCGGCGGTAGAGCTTGGCCGGGCGGCCTCCGTCACGGGTCGTGGTCGCGCCCGTCTCCACCAGGAAGCCCTCGGCCTTGGTGACCTTGCGGTGGAAGTTGCGCGGGTCGAGTGTGCCGCCCCAGACGATCTCGTAGACGCGGCGCAGGTCGGCCACCGTGAACTCGGGCGGGCAGAAGGCCGCGCCCAGCGGGGTGTATTCGAGTTTGGAGCGGGCCCGCTCGACGCCGTCCTTCATGATGCGGCGGTGGTCGAAGGCCATGACGGCGAGCGAGTCGACCGGCTGCCAGCTCATGTGGGCCTTCTCCGAGGCGGGCAGGTCGGGGGCGAGGCCGAGGTAGGCGACACTCAGCACGCGCTGGCGGGGATCGCGGTCGGGGTAGCCGTAGGTCTGGAGCTGCTCCAGGTGCACCGGGGCCCCGGGGAGGCCGGCCCGCTCGGCCAGGATGCGGTGGGCGGCGGCCGGCAGGTCCTCGTCGAGCTGGATGAAGCCGCCGGGCAGCGACCAGCGGCGCAGGAACGGCGGGTTGTCGCGGCGCCACACGAGCGCGCTCAGCGCCTGGTTGCGGACGGTGAGCACGACCAGGTCGACGCTGACCGGGATGCTCGGGACCATGGCAGGCACGTTACACGCAGCCGCGGACGGGGAGCGAACGCCGCCGCGGCCCCCTCGTCAGGTGTCGATCCGCACGTGCAGCGGCTCCGTCGTCGACAGTCCCGACGGCACCTTCACCCCGATCCTGACCCACTCGCCGGCCGGCACCTGCGACCAGTTGAACGGCACCCACGCGGTGGCCATGCCCTCGGGCAGCTCCTCCAGCGGGTCCTCGTCGAGCCACCCGACCGAGGGCACCGCGAGCTCCTGCGTCCCGCCGGACCACTGGACGGTGACCGTCGCGCCCTGGAAGTTGTAGCCGCGCACCTCCACGCCGTCCTGGTTGTCACGCCCGCGCCGGATCGCGTCAACCGCGATCGGCCGCCGCCAGTCGGCGATGATCTCCTTCTCCAGCGAGGGCCGGCCGCACGTCATGAAGTCGCTCCACATGTAGGAGACGATCTTCTGCACGTAGCGTCCCGCCATGGTCACGGCCTGGTCGAGGCGTTTCTTGTCGGTCTTGCCGCGCGTGCCGTGCGGGGCGCACGGCTGGTCGCCCGACGGCTCGAACGCCTCCACGTTGGCCCACAGCTGCACCTCGTGGCCGGCCATGAGCATCTCTTCGCGGGCGATCGACATCTCGCGGTAGTAGTCGCGCGTGGAGCCGTGGTAGGCGGTGTCGTACGTCGACTCGCCCACCACCGGGCGCAGCCGTTCGTCGACCTCGCTCTCGCGCTCGTCGGGCCAGTACAGGCCCACCTTGCCGGTGCCCCGGCTGTCCTGCGGCGCGACGATGCCGACGCCCGTCTTCGCCAGCGCCCGGAACCCCTCGGCCACCTGCTTCGGCGTCTGGCCGAACGCCACCCGCTTGCGCGCGTCCAGGTAGGGGCTGATCAGGATGGGCTTGCCCGGTAACTCCTGCTCCACGATGCGGTGCTGGTCGGCGTAGACCTCAAGCGTCGGGTTGTCGGCGAGGGTGTCGGACATCTGCACCTCGAACGGCTGGTAGACGCCGCCCAGCGACTCGCGTTCGGCGAAGCGCACACCGTAGTCCTGGAGGATGCGCCGCGTCAGCGTGGTGAGCGTGCCGATGTGCTTCTTGTTGGCCCTGGTCGGCGTCTTGGGGTCGCGGGGCGCGAGCGGCAGCGCGGGGAAGACCCTCATGCCGAACTGGTCGGCCAGGTCGAGCAGCTCCTTCAGGCTGTCCGTGGGCTTGCCGGCGACCAGGATCAGGTCGTAGGAGGTGGCCTCGCTGCTGAAGTCGCACGTGGAGTCGTCGGAGCCGTCCGGCTGGGTGATGAGCCGGAAATAGGTGCGTTTGGGCGTCTGGATGGCGTGTTCCATCTCGGGACAGCGGAACAGGCTCTCGCCGAACGACTCGTCGGTGCGGTAGACGTACGTGCGGCCGACGCGGTTGCCGGGGTTGGCCCGCTTGAGGTCCCGCTCAGCGGCCTCGTGGCAGGTCAGGCCGTCCTCCTCGCACGCCTCGTAGAGGGAGTCGAGCTCGCCGTCCTTGGTCTTGATCTCGCCGGAGCCGGTGACGGGACGATATTGCAGGCCGTAGCCGATCCTGATGATCGTGTCGCCACCGACGCTGTGGATCTCCTGCAGCTGCTTGCGCCAGGTGCACGGGTTGGACTTGGGGGTGATCCAGTAGCCGGTGACGGCGTAGGGGGCCTGTTCCTTGGTCTCGAACGTTCCACACCGGTCGGTGACCGCGCTCACCTTGGGCGTCGGCTCCGTCCTGGACGGCTTGGGCGTCGCCGGCGTGGCGACCGGTTTCTCCGACGAGGAGGGAAGCACGATGATCGCCGCCGCGACCACGACGACGATGGCCGCGCCCACAGCGAGAAAGATCCAGCGCACGTTCAGGAACCTACCGCCCTTGCAAGAGAACCGTTATCGGCTGACGCCCGCCCACGACTCCAGCTGGGTGACGAACCGCTTGGCGGAGTTGGGCCAGTGGTGGTTGGCGCGGGCCGCCGCGTAGCCGCGCGCCCCCTGCGCCCGTCGTTCCCGCACGTCGTCGCGGAGGGTCAGTACGGCCTGCGCGACCGCCTTCGGGTCCTCCCACGGCACCACGACGCCGCTGTCATAGCGTTCGACCAGCTCGACAGCGCGCGGGGAGGGGGTGGTGATGACAGGAATGCCGTGGGCCATGTATTCAACGATCTTGGTCGGCATGGAATGCCGGTAGTTGGGCTCGTCGTGGAGTAAGGAGAGCCCCGCGAGCGCCCCGTCGAGCCGCTTGAGCGCCTCGTCGTTGGGCATGAAGTCGCGCCACTCCAGCAGGCCCTCGGTGACGGCCTGGTTGAGCATCGGACGGCTCTGCGGGTCGGCGTACCCGATCAGCTCCACGGCCACGCGGTACGGCTGCAGCAGCTTGGCCACCTCGACGGCCTCGATCACGCCCCTCGCCCGCGACAACCAGCCGAGATAGACCACCCGGTCGTCGCCGGGAGGGGTCACGGAGTCGGGCACCCACGTCTCGTTGGGGACGATGGGATGGGCGTGCTTGAACCGGCCCGCGTACGCCGTCTCGGCCAGCATCAGGTGCATGTGCCGTTCGGCGGTGCCTTCGAGCATGCGCGCCATGAACCGCACGGGCGGGCGCAGGGGCGAGGGCAGCCAGGGCTTCAGGGAGAGCGTGGCGGGGGTGTCCTCGTGCACGTCCCACACCACGGGCGGCCTGTTGCGTATGCCCCACACGGCGAACAGCAGCTCGGGATCGTGGACCAGAACCAGGTCCACCTTGTCGCGCATGCGCTTGAACAGCCGCCGCGCGGCCCACACCGCGGAAAGGCGTTTGCGCTGCGCGGCCCTGGGCAGATCGACGCCCGTGACCCACGGACGAGGGACGACGCCGAAAGCGGTGAACGACGCCGCGTACGTGACCTCATGACCGGCATCCACGAGAGCGCGGATCTGCCGATGCAGAATCCTGGCGTCCTCGGGGTTATGCACCACCGTCATGACGAGCACGTGCACTGCGCGCAGCCCTCCGTCGCTACAGCCGCTCGACGCGTTCACCCTCGGCGAGAACGCCTCGGGTGTCGAGCACGAGCTTGGCCTTCGCCTCGACCATGTCGAGGTCGAACGCGGCGTGCTGCTGCAGCAGCAGCGTCACGTCCGCGTTGGTCACGGCCCCGGCCAGATCCTCCTCACGCGGCACCGCGGTGCCGTCGACCGACCATTCCTTGACGTACGGATCCGCGAACGAGAGCTCGGCCCCCAGCTCCAGCAGCGCTCGCGCCACTGGGAGCGCCGGGGTCTCACGCTCGTCGGCGATATCCGGTTTGTACGTGACGCCGAGCATAACCACTTTGGCACCGTTCACGGGCTTCTTGTTGCTGTTCAGCAACCGCTGCACCCGCGCCACCACGTACGACGGCATCCGCTCGTTGATCTCCTGCGCCAGCTCCACGAACCGGAACGGGTAGCCGAGCTTGCGCACGGTGTAGGACAGGTAGGACGGGTCGACGGGGATGCAGTGCCCGCCGACGCCCGGCCCCGGCAGGAACTTCTGGAAGCCGAACGGCTTGGTGGCGGCCGCCTCTATCGACTCCCACAGATCGATGCCGAGCTCGTCGCAGAAGATCGCCATCTCGTTGACGAGGGCGATGTTGACGTGCCGGTAG
This sequence comes from Nonomuraea mesophila, assembly GCF_004352805.1. Classification (NCBI taxonomy): domain Bacteria; kingdom Bacillati; phylum Actinomycetota; class Actinomycetes; order Streptosporangiales; family Streptosporangiaceae; genus Nonomuraea; species Nonomuraea mesophila. Next base: position 16,598 of record NZ_SMLD01000008.1, on the reverse strand, counting down.
GTGTTCTCGAGCAGCTTGGCCATCTCGGCCTCGCGGGTGCCGCTGACCGGCACCACCTGCTCGATGAAGCGGTTGTAGAAGGCCGTCGCGCGGTCGCGGCAGGTCGGCGTGTAGCCGCCGACGACCTTGGGGGTGTTGTGCAGCCCGAACTTGGGATTGCCCGGGTCGATGCGCTCGGGCGAGAACGCCAGGTGGAAGTCCTCGCCGGCGACGAGCCCCGAGCTCTCCAGCAGCGGCCTGGCCACCTCGTCGGTGGTGCCCGGCCAGGTGGTGGACTCGAGCACGACGAGCGTGCCCTTGCTGAGGTTGCGGGCGACGGTCTTGGTGGCGCCCTCCACGGCCGACAGGTCAGGACGGTGATCCTCGTCGAGCGGGGTGGGCACGCAGATGACGATCGTGTTGCTTCGGGCCAGCACGGTCTCGTCGAGCGTGGCGCTGAACCCGTTGGCCAGCATGTGCTCAAGGTCCGCGTCCGTCAGGTCATCGATGTAGGACTGCCCGGCGTTGAGCGCGTCGACCTTGCGGGGGTCGACGTCCACGCCGACGACCCGCAACCCGGCACCCGCAGCCTCTTTGGCGAGCGGCATGCCGACGTAGCCCAGACCGATGACAGCCAAGTCGATTTCTGTCACAGCCGTGCCTTAGGGAGCCGGAAACAACACTTCATGGTCGCAAAGGTTATCTCAACTCCACCTAGCTCACGCCTAATGCGACCGAACCCGTCGTAAGAGACAGCCAACGCGAAGGTCATCATTCGGCAAGTGACCGGTATAGAGCTTGATAAGTCTCGGCAACGCGGTTCCACGTGCGCTTCGCGGCCACTTCCGCCCGTCCCGCCTCACCCATCTCGGCGCGCTTGGCGGGATCTTCCCTGAGCCCGGCGAGCGCCTTGGCCAGCGCGGCGGGATCGCCGGGCGGCACGAGCATTCCGGCGCCGTCGCCGCCGACGAGTTCGGAGAGCGCGGGCAGATCGCTGAGCACGACCGGCTTGCCGAGCGCCATCGCCTCGACCGGTTTCAATGGCGTAACAAGTCGGCACACACGCAGGTCCTCGCGCGGGCAGACGAAGACGTCGATGGCGTCCTGCGCCTGCAGCGCCTCGTCGGGGCCGACCCGCCCCGGCAGCACGGCGTCGCTCAGGCCCAGCTCCTCGACCAGTTCGAGCAGGTTGTCACGCTCGGTGCCGTCGCCGACGAGCAGCACCCGCACCGGGGTGCGGTCGTCGCGCAGCAGCGCGGCGGCCCGCAGCAGGGTGGCGAACCCCTCGTAGGCGACGATGCTCGACACCGACCCGACGACGATCTCGTCCGGCTCGATGCCGTACTCCCGCCTGAAGGAGGCGCCGTCGTAGTGGGCCGACAGCAGCGAGTCGTCCACGGCGTTGGGCGCCAGGTGGATCTTCTCCCTGGGCACGCCGCGCTCGACGATCTCGGCGGCCATCGTCTCGGCCAGCGTCACCACGGCGTCGGCCTCGCGCATCAGGAACGCCTCGCGCTCGCGCTGGAGCACGTGCCGCTGGCTGCCGACGCGGATCGGGTCGCGCGAGGCCCAGGTCTCCTCCAGGAAGCCGCGCACCTCGTAGACGAACGGCGTGCCCGTCCTGTCGCGCACGGCGTGGGCGATCGAGCCGTTGCGGTGGTCGGTGGCGGCGTGCACGACCTGCGGCCGCAGCTCCGCCACCAGCTTGGTGACCCCGTCGGCGCCCCGCGTGATGCGGCCCTGGGTCTCGAACGGCATCTCCCCGTGCCCGTCCGGCAGCAGCCGGTAGTAGGGGATGCCGTCGATCTCCTCGTACGGGGCCGCGTCGGCGTGCCCCTGCAACATGGGCCAACCCCAGCTCGTGACCACGTGCGGGTCGATGCCCGCGGCCTTCTGCGAGCTGACGATGCGGTGGGTGCGCACGGTGTAGCCGGCCTGCGTGTACGGCAGCGCGTTGGTGACGACGTGCAGCACACGGTTCTCGACCCGGCTCAGGATGGCCACCTTGGGGCCCGGCGGGATCGGGTCGGGACTGATGGCGGCCAGCTCACCGCGGTAGTAAGCGGCCCTGCGCTTGACGAAGGGGTATTTGGTGTGCGCCTCGAGCACGGCTGCCGCCTCGCTGACGCGGCCGGCGTCCCAGTGGGCCTTGGCTTCGTTCCACGGTCCCTTGACCACGCGCATGCCGAACTTGCGCACCGCGCGCCGGGCCCGGCGCGCGGCCGGCCAGGCCACGCTGCCCACGACCGGCCGCATCTTGGGCGGCAGCGTCTCGGCGGCGGCCTGGGCCACGCGGACCGGGTCGGACCTGACCTTCGTCATGACCACCCGGGAGACGATGATCGGGTGCTGGACGAAGCCCTTGAGAAGTCCCCCGACGCCGGCACGGGCGGACTTCGCGGAAACCCTGTCGGATGAACGGGAGGAGTCTTGACGACTGGCGTCGGATGCCACGGTGGGACCGTACCATAGGCAACGTTTTTTCCCTTCCGCTATGAAAGGCGAGGTCAATGAGGGAGAACCCCCTGGTCCTGCACGTTTTGGGCGCTCGTCCCAATTTCGTGAAAGCGGCCCCGGTGGTCCGGGCACTCGGTGAACTCGGCGTGCGGCAGGGCATCATCCACACCGGTCAGCACTACGACGCGCTGATGTCGGACGTGTTCTTCGCCGACCTCGGCCTGCCCGAGCCGGTGGCGAACCTGGGCGTCGGCTCCGGCTCCCACGCCAAGCAGACGGCCGCGCTGCTCGTCGGCCTCGAAGAGGTCGTCCAGGAGCAGGAGCCCGACCTGGTCGTGGTGTACGGCGACGTCAACTCGACGCTGGCCGCGATCCTCGTCTGCGCCAAGCTGGGCGTGCGGACCGCGCACGTGGAGGCGGGGCTGCGCTCGTTCGACCGCGGCATGCCCGAGGAGGTCAACCGGGTCGTCACCGACGCGCTGGCCGACGTGCTGTTCGCCACCTCGCCCGAGGCGCTGTCCTACCTCGCCAGCGAGGGCGTGCCCGCCTCGAAGGTGCACCTGGTGGGCAACCCGATGATCGACAGCCTGTACGCCGCCCTGCCCTCGCTGGACCCGGCGCCCGTGGTGGAGCGGCTCGGCCTGCCCGGCCGCTACGCCGTGGCGACCCTGCACAGGCCGGCGAACGTGGACACGGCCGAGGCCGCCAAGGAGCTGGTCGACGCGGTTCTCGACGTGTCGCGGCAGATTCCGCTCGTCGTGCCCGTGCACCCGCGGGGCAAGGCCCGGCTGGCCGAGGCGGGCCTGGTCGACGGCGCGTCGGTCAGGGTGGTGGATCCGCTGGGTTACGTGGACTTCCTCTCCCTCGTGCGCGGGGCCGCGCTGGTGGTCACCGACTCCGGGGGCGTGCAGGAGGAGACGACCGTGCTGGGCGTGCCGTGCCTGACCGTACGGCCCAACACCGAGCGGCCGATCACCATCACTCACGGCACGAACCGCCTGGTCACGCCCGCGCTGCTGCCGGCGGCGGCGGAGAAGTCCCTGGCCGACGGCGCCTCGACGCCGGCGGGCGAGCTGCCCGTGTTGTGGGACGGCCAGGCAGGGCCGCGGATCGCCACGGTGATCTCCGCCTGGCTCAAGGGGGACAACCTGGCGCCTGCCTCTCAGGGCAAACGCCCCGAATAATGGCCATTTCCGCCGTAGCATGATGTACTCCGCTGAGCGTTAGGCGTCCCACCATGGCCGAAAATCCCCGCGGGGGGCAGGCCCCCCGCGTTCCCCCCGAAAATCTCGGTGCTTCGCACGGTCTCTCCCAACACGAACCCGAGGGATTCGAGTTCCAGCGACTCGGTCCCGTCAACTGGCTGCCCGAGGACCGCAAGGTCGTCGAGCGGTACGAGGCGGAGCTGCGGGAGCTGCGGCGGCGGCTGGAGATCGCCGAGGCCAAGGCCGCCTACGCGAACTGGAAGCTGGAGGCCACGCAGGCCAAGCGCACGTTCAAGCTGGGCGAGGCGCTGGGCTCGAAGAGCCCGGGGAAGATCGTCGAGGCGGTCAGGTCGCGGCAGAAGGCCCCCAAGCCGCCCATCCCCGTCACCGAGGCCATCGAGACGGCGAACAACCGGCCGCCGCTGGTCGAGGTTCCGGCGGTGAAGTGGCCGTCGGGCCCGGTCAACAGGCCCGACCTGAAGGTCGCGGTGATCCTCGACGACTTCTCCAGGATGGCCTTCCGCTACGAGTGGGACCAGATCGAGTTCGGGCTGAAGGACTGGCCGGAGATCTTCGCCGAGAAGCGGCCCGACCTGCTGTTCTGCGAGTCCGCCTGGCACGGCAACCAGGGCCGCTGGCGCTACCAGATGACCGGCACCAACGCTCCCAAGGAGCCGCTGCGGGACCTGGTGGCCTGGTGCAGGCGGGAGGGCATCCCCACGGTCTTCTGGAACAAGGAGGACCCGCCGAACTTCGACTTCTTCATCGACACGGCCAGGCTGTTCGACTACGTGTTCACCTGCGACGGTGACATGTTGCCGAAATATCGCGAAGTTCTCGGACATGACCGGGTGGACGTGCTGCAGTTCGCCGCCCAGCCCCGGGTGCACAACCCCATCCAGCAGCGCCAGGGCCGCCTGCACGACGTGGTCTTCGGCGGGATGTACTTCCGCGACAAGCACCCCGAGCGCCGCGAGCAGATGGAGACCGTGCTCGACCCGATCAGGGAGCTCGGCCTGCACATCTTCGCCCGCAACGGCGAGGTGGACGAGAAGTACGCCTGGCCGGAGAAGTACCGGCCGCACATCGTGGGCGAGCTGCCCTACGACCGGATGCTGGCCGCGTACCGGATGTACAAGGTCTTCCTCAACGTCAACTCCGTGCTCGACTCGCCGACCATGTGCGCCCGCCGCGTCTTCGAGCTGTCGGCCTGCGCGACGCCCGTCGTGTCGGGGTGGTCACGGGCGATCGAGGAGACCTTCGGCGACCTCGTGCCCATCGCGCGCGAGCCGATCGAGTCGTACAACCAGGTGCTGCACCTGATCAACAGCCCCGAGCTGCGGGCCAGGACGGGCCACCTGGCGATGCGCGAGGTCTTCGATAAGCACCTGTTCTCCCACCGCGTCGACCAGGTCCTCCAGGTCCTCGGGCAGCAGGTGGAACCCCGGTCGCGCTCGATCTCGGTCGTGCTGCCCACCAACCGCGCCTCCCAGATCGAGCACGCGATCTCGTCGGTGGCCCGCCAGATCCACCGGCCGCTGCAGCTCGTCATGGTGCTGCACGGCCTGGACATCGACCCGGTCGTGGTCGCCGACAAGGCCCGCATGGCGGGCATCACCGACGTCGTCGTCCTGCCCGCGGACGCCTCGCTCTCGCTCGGCTCCTGCATGAACCTGGGCATCGCCGCCGCCGAGGGCGACCTGATCGCCAAGATGGACGACGACAACCTCTACGGCGAGCACTATCTGTCGGACCTGGTCAGGGCGTTCGACTACTCCGACGCCGAGCTGGTCGGCAAGGGCGCGCACTACGCGTACTTCGAGGGCATGAACACGACCATGCTGCGCCTGCCCGGCCTGGAGCACCGCTACTCGTTCCTCGTCCAGGGCGGCACGTTCCTCGGCAAGGCCGACATGTTCCGCTCGTACGGCTTCGCGGACATCACCCGCGGCGAGGACACCCAGCTGGTACGGCGACTGAAGGAGGACTCCGTCAAGATCTACTCGGCGGACCGCTTCAACTTCGTCTACTGGCGCAGCGCCGACGCCTCCATGCACACGTGGCAGGCCGACCACATCAAGCTGACCCGCAACGCGCAGTTCGCCTTCGTCGGCCGCCCTGACGACCACGTGCTCATCTGAGAACCGTCAGACGACCTGTTCGAGGTTCTTGTCCGCGAGGCGGGCCAGTTCGTACAGGCCCTGCGCCTTCACCTTCTGGCCGACCACGAGCATGCTCATGACCACGGTGCCCCGCCTGATCATGACCGAGCCGATCTGGGCGTTCTTCTCCCCCCCGGCGGCCGAGGTGAGGTAGGCGCGCGACTCGTCGCCCTTGCGCGGCATGTTGAGCGTCTTGGTCTTGTACGTCACCTGCGTGCCGCCCACGTCGGCCGTGTAGGTGGCGCACTGGCGCGGCAGCGGCTTCGGAAAGGACTCCGACGGCAGCGACACCACCGCCTGCGTGATCGAGCCGCGCTCGGCGGCGAACGCGATCACCGCGGCGGGCGCCCCCGCGACGTCGGGCTGCTCGATGTCGAGCTGGGCCGCGCCCGCGCACTCCGGCCGCTGCAGCTTGGCCTGGCGCAGCGCGGCGATGCCCTGCTGGGTGGACTTGAGCTTGCCGAACGCGCCCAGCTCGGGGCCGTAGGCGACGTGCATGCCGTCGGGCACCGGCAGCAGGGCGGCCCGGAGCTTGGCCGAAGCGGCGGACGGCGACGACGCGGACGCCGAGGCTGCGGGCGCGGCGGGCTCCTCACCGGAGGAACATCCGGCAAGGGCCAGCATGCCCAGACATATGCCAGAAATGGTCTTAAGCATATATGCTCCAATTCACTCGCGCGGCATTGTCGGAAACGCTAGAGGAATCGGGGAGTACGCAGCCGGGCAACGTCGCTATTCGCGGAATTCAATGGTTTCGTGGCGTTTTCCTGTTCTGCGGCATACGTGCGACGCCGGGAAGTCCTCGTGATCGTGCTGGTCAGAGGCCACACCACCGGCGGACTGAGCCCACCAGGAGGCGTCGAAGGGGTGCGTGCCGGGCACTTGACGTCCCGGCCTGACATTCCGGACGGGTGGTTCAATCAGGCATTCGCCGTAATAGGTCGCGCAAAATGTTCCTCGAACCACTGCGCGGCATGACGCCGCTTTTCGCCCGGCTGCTGATGATCGCGCCATGGGCTTGAATCCACGCGACCTCGGGATGAACCAGATCATTTCCCGACGGGACTTCTTCGACGGCATAGCCGTGAGCGCTCTGGTGAGCCCGGCGGCGGCACGTGTGACCCATGGCGCTCCTGGGCACGCTGAGACGCGCCAGAACGCCGCGTACCGGCCGGGCGGCTTCACGGTGCGGGGAGACACCAGTGAGGCGCTCAGCGTGCCGCACGCGCTGCGGGACGGGCGGTTCTGGATCCACGCGGACACGCCGGAGCCGACGGGCGAGCGCTACGACCTCGTGGTGGCCGGCGGCGGGCGCAGCGGCATAAGCGCGGCCGCGGAATGGCTGCGGCGCGACCCCGGCGCCGCCGTACTCGTCCTCGACAACCACGACGAAACCGGCGGGCAGGCCCGGCGCGACGCGCTGCGCCGCAGGACCCGCGAGGGACGGCCGGACGGCGTGATGTGCGACGCGGAGACCTTCGGCACGGACACCCTGGTCAGGCTCTCCGCACCCGGATGGGCCGACGCGGCCCCGATCGCCGAACGGGCCAGGCGCGACCTGCGCATGCTCCACGCGGACCCGCCCGACTGGTTCCCCCGGCTGTCGGCGGAGGAGAAACAGGAACGGCTCGCCGCGCTCACCTACTCCGAGTTCCTGCTGCGGGTGTGCGGGGTCCACCCCGACGTCGAACGGTTCTGCAGGACCATGCCGTGCCGCGAATGGGCCTACGACACCCGGGCCTTCGGCGCGATCGACGCCTGGGCCTCCGGCTACCCGGGGTTCGGCGGGCTCGGGCTCGACCGGGACAAACCCTCCCGGCTCAACTCGCCGAGCGTGCGGCAGGAGTGGCCGGCGAACGCCGGAGGGGAGCGCGTCGCCGCTCCCCCCGACGACCGGGCGCGGCTGCGCATGTCCAGCCCGGTCGTGTTCGCGCGCGACGGCGCACGCGCGGCGACCGTGGGGTACTTCGACGGCCACCAGGTCATGACCGTCGAAGCCGGGTCGGTGATCCTGGCCTGCTGGAGCGCGGTCATCCCCTACCTGGTGCCCGAACTGCCCGACGACCAGCGGCGGGCGCTGCGCTCGGCCGTCAGGGTGCCGCTGCTGCACGCCACCGTACGGGTGCGCGACGCGCGGGCGTGGCGGCGGCTCGGCGTGCGGCGGGTGCGCTGGACGGGCGCGTACTGGGGCTTCTGCGAGTTCGAGCCGCCCGCCACCGTGCATCTCCTGGCCACGCCGTGCCGCTCCGAGCTGGGGCCGGGTGCGGGCGCGGCGGCGGGCAGGCGGGAACTGGTCAGGACACCGTACGGGCGGCTGGAGCACACCATCCGCGACCAGCTCGCCCGGCTGCTCGGCCCCGCGGGCTTCGACCCCGCGGCGGACATCGAGGCGATCACCGTCGACCGGTGGGGGCACGCGAACGCGCCCGAGTACTGCCGCCCCTGGCACCCCTTCTACCCCGACGGGCCGTTCCCGTCGGACCTCGCGCGGAGGAGGTTCGGCAGGATCGCGATCGCGGGCTCCGACTCCGCGCCCGTCGGCCGCGCGGACGCCGCCGCGGCCGCCGCGCTCCGCGCCGTCGAGGAACTCGCGCGATGAGACCGTGGTTGCGCATCTTCGTGACGGGGTTCGTGCTCTGGCTGGCCACCGTCGTCGTCACCGCCTGGACGCGCAACTCCAACCTGGTGCCGACCGTCGTGCTGTTCGGCAGCTTCCTCGTGCCCGTGACGTTCGTGGTCTGGGCGTACGGGCGGGCCCGCTCGTCCCGCGTCACGGTCGAGCTGCTGTTCACAGCGTTCGTGGTGGGCGGCGTGCTGGGCGTGCTCGGCGCCTCGCTGCTGGAGAGCTGGCTCGTCCGGCCGTCGATCCTGATGTACGTCCTGGTCGGGCTGATCGAGGAGGGCGTGAAACTCGCCGCCCTCATCCTCATCACCCGCCCCCTCCGCGAGGGAAGACCCCGGAACCCAGCGACCGAGCCGCGATCCGAAGGATCGCCATCAGCACAGCCGTCGATACAAGACGGGTTGGTGCTCGGGGCGACGGTGGGGTTCGGGTTCGCGGCGTTCGAGAGCGCCGGGTACGCGTTCAACGCCCTGTTCACCTCGGAGGGCCTGTCGCTGGTGCAGCTCGTGGAGACCGAGGTGCTGCGCGGCATCCTGACGCCGGTCGGGCACGGCCTGTGGACGGCGATCGCCGGCGGCGTGCTGTTCGCGGCGGGCGGGCGGCTGACGGCGCCCGTCTGGCTGGCGTACCTGGGGGTCTCGCTGCTGCACGCGCTGTGGGACTCGATGAGCGCCATCGCGATCGCCGTGACCCTCGTGCTGACCGGTCAGCCGTGGCAGTTCCAGCTGCTGCGGATCGGCAGGGTGCCGAACGTGACCGACTGGCAGGTGCACGTGTACACCCTGCTGAACTGGGGTGGACTCATCGTGATCTCGCTGGTCGCGCTGGCCTGGCTGGAGAGGATCGTCGCCGTGGCCCGCCGAGAGCCCAAGATCCCCTCCCAATAATCCCGGTAATGAACGTCTTCCCCCCACTGCGCGGGGACCATAAACGGTGCTAGTCTCCTGTGCGATCTTCCGGAGGTGTATTTACACAAGGTGTGGAAATGCCCCCGACTCGAGGTTGGGACATGGGCTCGCGAAACCGGTCAATTCGGTTCAAGATCTTCTTATTGCTACTGCTACCCCTCCTGTCTCTGAGCGCGCTGTGGGGTTTCGTCCTCAACCTCACCATGGGCGACACCCAGTCACTACTCCGGGCCGACACGCTCTACCAGACGATCGGTGTGACCTCCGCCGACCTGGGCTTACAGTTGCAGGCCGAACGTATGCGTTCGATGGAGCCGCTCACCGCGGGTGAGCACTCCCAGGTGCTCGGCGGCCAGCGCTCCCGCACCGACAAGGCCGTCGACGACTTCCGCCGGGCCGTCGACGAAGCCGGCGACGCCGTCGACAGCGACCTGCGCCGCCCCATCGGCAACCTCAACGTCGCCCTCGACCGGCTCGGCCAGATCAGGACCGCCGTCGACCAGAACCGCGGCAACCGCCTCACCACCCTCAACGCCTACAACCAGGTGCTCGACCAGCTCTTCATGATCTACGACCACCTGGTCACCGTCTCCGACCTGGCCATCTACCAGCAGGCCGCATCGACGCAGGCCATGGGCATGGCCAGGGAGTACATCGCCAGAGAGCACGCCCTCGTCGTCGGCAAGCGCGGCGCCAAGCGGCTCAGCGCGCCGGAGGCGGCCGCCTTCACCGAGTACGTCGCCTCCAGGAAGTTCCTGCACGCGCGCGGCATGGCCGGGCTCGACGTGCGGCTGCGCGAGCCGTACAAGCGGGTCTTCGCCACCGACCCGTTCCTCTCCTTCACCAGCCTCGAGGCGCGCGTCGCCGGGTCGGGCGAGCTGCCCGCCAAGGACGACCGCTGGCACGAGATCGTCGACCAGCTCACCGCCCAGCTCGACGAGATCAACGCCGAGTCGTCCACGATCGTGACCGCCCGCGCGTCCGAGGCCGCCACCTCCACCATCGTCAAGATCTCCATCGCGGGCGGCGTCGGTTTGATCGCGGTGCTCGCGTCGATCATCATCTCTGTACGCTTCGGTCGCCGCCTGGCCGGCGAGCTGGGCGGGCTGCGTTCCGCCGCGGTCGAGCTGTCGCAGACGCGCCTGCCCGAGATCGTGGCGCGGCTGCGCAGGGGCGAGGACGTCGACGTACGGAAGGAGACCAAGGCGATCAAGGTGAGCGGTTCCGCTGAGATCACCGACGTGGCCAGGGCCTTCGGCTCCGTGCAGCGCACCGCCGTCAACGCGGCCGTCGGCCAGGCGTCGCTGCGGCGCGGCGTCGGCCAGGTGTTCCTCAACCTCGCCCGCCGCAAGCAGGGCCTGCTGCACCGCCAGCTCGCCCTGCTCGACGGCATGCAGCGCCGCACGCACGACCCCGACCGGCTGGAGGAGCTCTTCCGGCTCGACCACCTCACCACCCGCATGCGCCGCCACGCGGAGAGCCTGATGGTGTTGTCGGGCGCCGAGCCTGGACGGGCCTGGCGCAAGCCGGTGCCCGTGATCGACATCGTCAGGGCCGCGGTCGCCGAGGTCGAGGACTACACCAGGGTCACCGTGGAGTCGATGCCGGTCAGCGCGGTCGACGGCGCCGCAGCGGCCGACATCACCCACCTGCTGGCCGAACTGGTCGAGAACGCCACCATCTACTCGCCGCCCGACACCACGGTCCACGTGCGCGGCGACATGGTGAGCAACGGATACGCCATCGAGGTGGAGGACAAAGGCCTCGGGCTGTCGTCCGGCGAATACGCCCAGTTCAACGCGCTGCTGGCCGCGCCGCCCGAGTTCGACCTGGCCGACAGCGACAGGCTCGGCCTGTTCGTGGTCGCCAGGCTGGCCGAACGGCACGGCATCAACGTGCTCCTGCGACGCTCGCCCCTCGGCGGCACGACGGCCATCGTGCTCGTGCCGCGGACGATGGTGACCGACCAGGCGACGCTGGAGGCGGGCGGCGACGGCAAGGCCGCCCTGCCGAGCCGTACGCGGAAGAAGGCGCTCGCGGTCGTGACCTCGGGCACCCACGCCGGGCTGCCCAGGCGGGTGCGTCAGGCCAAACTGGCGCCGAAGCTCAAGGAGGAACCACCGCCTGAGCCGGAGCCGCGGGCCGAACGCTCTCCCGATGAGGTACGCGACCTGTTCTCCGCGTTCCAGCGGGGAACGCAACGCGCCCGAGAAGAAGCCTCTGAGGAGGGGCCCATGAGTAAGGGGGATGCATGAGTGTGCCGGCCACCAACACCGGTGAACTGAACTGGCTGCTGGACGACCTCGCGACGAGGGTCGCCGCGGTCCGCCAGGCGGTCATCCTGTCGACGGACGGCCTGGCCGTGGGCTATTCCAGCGGGCTGTCCCGCGAGGACGCCGAACATCTGTCGGCGGTGGCCGCCGGGTTCCAGAGCCTGGCCCGCGGCACCGGGCGGCACTTCGGCGGCGGCGACGTACGCCAGACCATCGTGGAGATGGAAAGCGCGTTCATGTTCGTCACCGCCGCGGGACAGGGCACGTGCCTGGCCGTCATCGCGGACGCCAGCGTGGACGTCGGCCACATCGCCTACGAGATGGCGATGCTGGTCAAGAGGGTGGGTCAGCACATCAACACCAACCCACGCGCTGGAGCGTCATGAGCGATAGCCCGCAGTGGTTCGATGAGGAGGCGGGGCCGATCGTGCGGCCCTATGCTCTCATCCGCGGTCGCACGCACTCCTCCGGAGACACGTTCGACCTCGTGGCCACCGTGCGCGTCATCGGCGAACCGACTGACGAGCTCGGCCCAGAACAGCAACTGATCCTGCGGGCAGCACGCAATCCGATCTCGGTGGCGGACCTGGCCGTCGAGATCGATCTGCCCGTCGGCGTCGTCCGGGTCATGCTCGGTGACCTGCGTGACAACGGCCTCATCTCGGTGACGTCGCCCTCGGCTGGAGGGGCGCGCTCGAACGAGCGCATTCTCAAGGAAGTGATCAATGGACTCCGTGCTCTCTGAGGACCCCGTCGCGCTCAAGATTCTTGTCGCAGGGGGGTTCGGCGTCGGCAAGACCACACTGGTCGGGTCGATCAGCGAGATCAAGCCGCTGCGCACGGAGGAGGTGCTCTCCGACCGCGGGATCGGCGTCGACGACCTCGACGGCGTCGAGGCCAAGTCCACCACCACCGTGGCGATGGACTTCGGCCGCATCACGATCCGCGACGGGCTCGTGGTGTACCTGTTCGGGACGCCGGGCCAGGAACGGTTCTGGTTCATGTGGGACGAACTGTCCCACGGCGCGCTGGGCGCGGTCGTGATTGCCGACACCAGGCGGCTGACCGACTGCTTCCCGTCCGTCGACTACTTCGAGCAGCGCGGCACACCGTTCGTGGTGGCCGTCAACTGCTTCGACGGCGCCGCCCAGCACAGCGTCGACGACGTACGCATCGCGCTCGACCTGGAGGACGACGTACCCGTCATGCTCTGCGACGTGCGGCGGCGCAACTCCGCCAAGGAGGTCATGATCACCTTGGTCGAGCACTCACTGCGGACGCTCGCCTCCGCGAACTGACGCGCGGCCCCCGGCTACAGGGCGCGCAAGCCGTTGATCACCTCTCGGAGCAGCGACTCCGAGGGGGCGACGGCCTTGTCGCGCGGCGGACGCACCGTCACCAGCCCGTGGTCGAGCAGGTCGCCCAGCAGCACCCGCACCACGGCCACCGGCAGGCTCAGGTCCGAGGCGACCTCGGCCAGGGGCTTCGCCTTCCCCGTCACGAAGGTCAGCAGCCGGCGGTGCTGGGAGCTGAGCTCCGCCTTGGCGGGCGCGGGCAGCCCCGTCGAGACGACGGTCGCCAGCAGGTCGAGCGCCGACGACGACGTGGGCTTGGTGCGCCCGCGGGTGACCGCGTACGGCCGGACGACCGGCCCCGCCTCCTCGTCGACCCACTCGTGCTCGCGACTCACGATTCGGATCCCCCATCCTGCTCGCTGTCCTGCCTCCCGCGCTGCCAGCCGGACTGGAGCGAGGAGAGCAGCGCCCTGGCTTCCTCGGGTGAGCGTTCGGGGACCGGCGGCGCGGGCGGCGGCGTTTCCCTGAGCCGCTGCGGCAGGTTGGCCTGCCGTTCGCGCCGCGGCAGCCCCGTCTCCCGCTCACGCTCCGGCAGGCCCGTCTCGCGCTGGTGAATCCCCGACTCCCGCTCACGCTCCGGCAGGCCCGTCTCCGGCTCGCGCGGGGACCGTCCGGTCTTCCGCTCGCGCCGCGGCAGCCCTGTTTCCCGCTCGCGCCGCGGCAGGCCCGTCTCGCGCTGGGGAACCCCCGGCTCCCGCTCGCGCCGCGGCTGCCCCGTCTCCCGCTGCGGCTGCTCGGCCGCGTCGGTGTCCCGCCGTCGTGGCAGCGCCGCCGGGCCACCGGCCTGGGCCTGCCGCGGCACCGCCGCGCGCCCGTTCCCCTGGGACTGCTGCGGGATCGCCGCGGGACGGCCCTGCGACTGCTGCGGGACCGCCGTGGGGCCGCTCCCCTGGGTCACGGCCCTTCTGCTGGTACGGACCCGGCGCGGCAACTCGCCGGGCCCCGTCGGCTCGTCCCTGACGACCGACACGGACACGGGCTCGAACTCCATCGGCTGCACGGGCGTGGGGATGGGCTCGACCAGCGATCCGGGCACGAGCACGATGGCCGTCGTCCCCCCGTACGGTGAGGGTTTGACCGTGACCTTGATGCCGTGTCTGGCGGCGAGCATCGCGACCACCGCGAACCCCAGCCGCTCGGTCTGCGCGGGGTCGAACTCGGGCGCGCTGGCCAGGCGTTCGTTGATGGCCCTGCGGGTGTGCTCGTCCATGCCGAGGCCGCGGTCCTCGATCTCGACCGCGAAGCCCTTGCCGACCATCTCGCCGCGCACGGAGACCTCGTTGCCGGGGGAGGAGAACGCGGTGCCGTTCTCGATCAGCTCGGCGAACAGGTGCATGAGGTCGGCCACGGCGGTGCCCGAGACGCCGCACTCGGACATCGGATAGACGCGGACGCGGGTGTACTCCTCGACCTGGGCGGCCGCGCCGTTCAGCACGTCCTCCATCGGGATGACGCCGCGCCACCTGCGGCCGGCCGAACCGCCGGACAGCAGCACAAGGCCCTCGGCGTGGCGGCGCATGCGGGTCGTGAGGTGGTCGATCTTGAACAGCCGTTCCAGGGCCTCCGGCTCCTCCGTCTGCCGCTGCATCTCGTCCAGCAGCCGGAGCTGGCGCTGGAGCAGCGACTGGCTGCGCCGGGCCAGGTTGCGCAGCGCCTCCGCCACGCCGTCGCGCAGCTTGGCCTGCTCGACGGCCGCGTCCACGGCCGTGCTCTGGACGCTGTCGAACGCCGCGGCGAGGTCGCTGACCTCGCTGGTCGAGTTCTCGCCCACCTTGATGGGCGGGGCCTCGGTCGCGATGTCGACGCTCTCGCCCTTGCGCAGCTTCGCCACGACCTCGGGCAGCCTGATCTCCGCCAGGTCGAGTGCCGTACGGCGCAGCGCGGCCAGCTCGCGGGTGATGCGGCGGCCGACCCTGATCGAGATGAAGACGGAGAACACGACCGCCAACAGCCCGAGCGCGCCCGCGACGGCGGCCCGCACCAGGATGCCCACGCCCGCGGGCTCCATCCTGGCGAGCAGCTTGTCGCCGGTGGCGCCGATGGCCTCCCGGTATTCGGCCTGAACCTGGTCGGAGATGCCCCGCCAGAGCTGGATGTCCACCCGCTGGCCGCCGATGTAGCCGTCCAGGAGGTTTTCCATCGTGACGTAGCGGGGCGAGTAGTACAACTTCTCGAACGGCGCCCGCAGCTCGGTGTCGAGGTTGGCGAGGGCCTGGGGATACAGGTACGTCCTGGCGCCGTCGATCCTGGCCAGCATGTGTGTCTCGTGCATGGTGGCGCGGCCGTTCGTGGCCACGATCAGGGCGTGCTCGCGGCTCAGCAGCTCACGCGCCTGGTCGGCGGCGATCAGGCCCTGGCCCTGCAGGGACAGCTCCAGGTCGGTGCTGACCACCAGCCTCGAATACAGCAGGTGGACCTCGTCGGAGACCTTCGAGTACTCCGTGACGAGGTTGCCGGCGACGAACCTGCGGTCATCCACCTTGCCCCTGATCTCGGGCAGCCGGTCGGCCTCCGCGAGCACGGTCTGGAGCTGGGTGCGCATGTCCGGGGTGAGGGCGTCCTGGGTGTCCTGCGCCAGCGCCTCTTCCCGCAGCTTCTTCCTGGCCGCGTCGACCTTGCCCCGCGCCTGCTGCAGCGCCTCGGGGTCCCGCGCCACTCCCGCGAGCCGCTCCGCCGAGGCCAGCCGCTCGGCCTGCAGGTTGGACACCAGGCTGTCGGCGTTGTTGATGACACCGGTCCAGAGAGTCTCGACCTTCAGCAGGTTGAGCGCCTCTCCCGACGTGGTGCTCGCGGCGAAGCCCCAGAGCGCGATCAGGGAGATCAAGGGGATGACGAGCAGCGTCGAGATCTTGAATCTGATGGATCTGCCCGATGCCATGACACCTGCTCCCGGATAGAAGATCGCGGGAGAGAATAGCATCCAAACGTATGGTTTTAAGATCGACTAGCGATAAATCTGTGATATGCCGGGAAATCGGCGGCCTTTGCGACACTCGGCGACCAGGCCAGCCACGCCAGCCATCCCGCGAGCACCGCCAGCAACGACACCTCCGCGGCCAGCAGCAACCGCTCCACCAACCCGATCATCACGCCCCCGCCCGGCAGCGCCACATACGTGATCGCCAGCAGCCCGAACCCGCCCGCCAACGCCACCCACTCCACGGCCCGCGCGACGGGCTTCCACGCCGCGTGCGCCGTCAACCGCGGCACCAGCAACGCACCCGCGGCCGGCAGGCTCACGAAAGCCGCTGCCGACGCGACCCCGTGGATCTCGGCCACCACATCCAGATCCTGGCCGATGGGTGTGGTCGGGACGATCGCCGCCACGATCAACGCTCCCGACCACACCATCAGCAACCACCCGGGCATCCCCCGCACGGGCGCCCCCGCGGACCGCAGCCCCGCCAGCAACGCCAGAGACCCGACCCCGAGCACCGCCATCGCCGTCTCCGTCACGCCCCCGCGGTCGGACACGGCGAATTCGCTCACGGTCATGTTCATGGGATCGACGGAAGGGCCGGCCCCCCACTGGACGACCACCACGGCGACCACCGAGAACAGAATCGAGGCGCAGGCGACCAGGGGGTAGAGCCTCTTTGCTGCGGTCATGACTCCAACCCTGCCCGCACCGCCCCC